>NZ_ALNN01000020.1:0-14252 GCF_000293175.1 Capnocytophaga sp. CM59 | reverse complement strand
AACACCTCTAGTGCGTCAGTAACCATAAGGGTAGTGAGCTTCTCCGCTCAGGATGATGAGTTTGATATTATCAACGACAAGACCAAAGAGTTCAAAACCGAAAGTGTCTTGGCCAATGACGAGCTCAATAAGAAGAAGAACCCATCACCAGTGGATGATGTGATCTTAAAGAAAGGCGAGGCTAAGGATGCAGAGAGAAACCCAACCACTGCCCTTACCATGAATGACGACGGTACGATCACCATAGCGCCCAACACGCCAGACGGTGTCTATACTTATACGTATACCATCTGTAAGAAGTCAGCATCAACAGAGTGTAAGAGTGCCGAAGCGGTGATTAAGCTCTTGCCTGCTTTGATAGCCAATGATGATGACTTTACCGCCAATCCGATCAACCCACTTGTAAAAGAGGGTATCGCAGGAAATGTCTTGGACAACGACCGCTATGCCGATGGTAATGCCCTAGAACACTTGGATAAGGTAGAGATCACTATGTTGGAAGGCCAACAATCAGGCGCTAATATAGAGCAGAATGGTAATGTAGTGATTCCACAAGGCGCTCCAGCAGGAGAATACACTCTGAAATACAATCTCTGTATGAAAGATCACCCAACCATCTGTGCTGAGGCTAAGGTGAAGATAGTGATATTGGAAGACAAACCGATAGTGATTCACAATGGTATCTCTGCCAATGGTGACGGTGTGAACGATGGCTTTATGATAGAGCATATTGAGGGGTATCCTAAGAATAACCTGAAGATATTCAACCGTTGGGGTGTACTGGTCTATGAAAAGGATGGTTATAGTAACGAAGCACCATTTGATGGTCATTCCAACGGACGTGCGACCATAAGTGCAGATAGCAAGCTCCCACAAGGAACTTACTACTACATCTTAGAGTACGAAGACTCCGATGATCAACCCCATACCGAAAAAGGATGGTTGTACCTTAAGTACTAATTAGTCTGTTATAGTGGTTAGTTATTAGTGGTTAGTCATAAAAAGGGCTAATCACTGACAACTAACCACTAATCGCTAACATTTAACTTTTTATTTTTTTTTATATCAGCGAAAAGCACTAATTTTGCTAATTGAAACGCAAACTAACTATGATGGATTTAGAAAGATTTCACTTGGTAACTCGTATGGCTGCTCAGGCCGCACATTACGGAGAACGAGAGGCCGTTCGTTACTGGGAAAATGGGCAATTGTGCTCCCTTTCTTGGAAAGTATTCTACGAAGAAATACAGAAAATAACTAAGGCTTTGCTCCATTACCAAGTGGGAGTCCAGGAGAATATCGGGATTTTTGCTCCCAACTCTCCCCAATGGACTATGGTAGATATGGCCGCAGCTCACCTAAGGGCTTGTGCTGTACCTATCTATGCTACCAATACAGCTGATCAGGCTGCTTATATCATCAACAATGCGGGCATTAGAATCCTCTTTGTCGGTGAAAAAGAACAATACGATAAGGTAGAGCAGATACGCCAAGCGTGTCCCAACTTACAATTGGTAGTACTCTTCAACGAATCTCTTCTTAAGGATGAAGAGCATGTCGTACTCCCATTGTCAAAGTTTGTAGCCTTAGTGCCAAAAGGGCATTATGAAAGGGAACTTAAGGAGCGTTTTGACAGTCGTTGTATGCAGGATCTCTATACCATTATCTATACATCGGGTACTACAGGGAATCCCAAGGGCGTGATGATAGACTATGAGAATGTGGCTTATCAGTTCATCAACCATGATGACCGCTTGGCAGTGGTAGAGGGTAATGTATCCATGTCCTTCCTACCGCTCTCCCATGTATATGAGCGTATGTGGGTAGCCTATGTATTCCATAAGGGGGTAATCAACTGTTACTTAGATGACACCAACCGTGTGGCTGAGGCTCTCAAAGAGGTAAAACCACACTATATGTGTGTGGTACCACGTCTCTTGGAGAAAATATATACTAAAATCTACGAGAATGTACAAAAGCAGTCAGTAGTAAAGCGTGTAGTCTTCGCTACAGCTACTCGAATTGCTAAAATACAGTTGGGAAGAACCAAAAAAGGGAAATATCCTTCTTTTATTCTCAAAAAACTCTATAATCTGGCAGACAAACTTGTTTTCCAGAAGCTAAAAGCTGCTTTGGGAGGCAATATCCAGATGATTCCTTGTGGCGGTGCCCTCTTGGAACCTTCTATAGGGCGTTTTTTCCGTGCCATAGGGGTCAATGTTACCTTGGGGTATGGTATGACCGAGACCACGGCGACGGTATCTTGCTGGGATGATCATAAGTTTAAGCTCAAGTCGGTAGGTACCTTGGTGCCTTATGTACAAGCAAAGATAGGGCAGGACAATGAGATTTTGCTCAAGGGAGGTTCTATTTCCAAAGGCTATTATAACAACCCAGAGGAGAATGCCAAAGCCTTTACCGAAGATGGCTACTTGCGTACAGGCGATGCAGGTTATTTGGATAAGGAAGGCAACCTCTATATTACCGAACGCATCAAGGAGCTGATGAAGACCTCCAATGGGAAATACATTGCTCCCCAGCAGATAGAAGGTAAGGTAGGTAAGGACAGCTTTATAGAGCAAATCGCCGTCATAGCCGATGCCCGCAAGTATGTATCAGCCTTGATTGTACCCAACTATGAGGCCTTAGCCGAATATGCTAAGTCTCTCAACCTCAAGTATAAGAACTATTCAGAGCTAATCAAAAACAGCCAGATAGTTGAGTTCTTCCAAAAGAGACTACAGCACTTACAACAAGAGTTAGCCGCTTATGAGCAGATTAAGAAATTTACCCTGCTAACCACGCCTTTCTCTATCAATAATGATGAACTCACCCCAACCCTCAAGCTCAAGCGAAAGAATATCTATAAAAATTATTTCCGCGAGATAGAAGCAATGTATGTATAACCCTCAAGAAAACCCCATGGCAAAAACCGTAGTAGAACTCAAGGATGTTTCTGTTTTCCAAAGAAAGAATCTTATCTTACATGATATTAACCTTACTATAGAGCGGGGAGAGTTTGTATACCTGATAGGCAAAACAGGCAGCGGAAAGAGTTCCCTGCTGAAGATACTCTATGGGGATTTACCTTTGAAGAAGGGCACGGGTATGGCCGTAGATTTTAATTTAGCTACCCTTAAGGAATCGGAAATCCCTTATCTAAGGCGAAAAATAGGGGTAGTCTTTCAGGACTTTAAGTTATTGCCCGACAGAACTGTATTTGGTAATTTGGAGTTTGTCCTACGTGCCACAGGTTGGCATGATCCTCATAAGATAGAGGCGCGTATCAGTAGTGTACTAACCAAGGTGAAGATGCAGACCAAGATAGACAAGCACCCACATGAACTCTCTGGAGGTGAGCAACAGCGGGTAGCCATTGCACGTGCTTTGCTCAATGACCCAGACCTGATTCTGGCCGATGAACCTACAGGAAACCTTGACCCAGAGACGAGTGTGGAGATTATGAAAGTGATGCGCGAGATCAATGACTCAGGGCGTTCTATCCTTATGGCAACCCATGACTATGCCCTGATTCTTAAGTTTCCCTCCAAGACTATCAAGTGTGATGCAGGCAAGCTCTTTGAGGTAGTACAGCGATCGGTCTGATTAAAAATCAAATTTCAACTGAATATCAATGAGTTGAAATGTTTTTCTATGATATTCACAAGATCCATATTCAAGGATAGCCGCTCGGTGTTCACCGGTTGGGTATCCTTTATTTTTATCCCAATGATACATAGGGTATTGCTTGTGTAACTCTTCCATATAGGCATCGCGATAGGTCTTGGCCAGTACCGAAGCGGCCGCAATACGCATAAAGCGCGCGTCCCCCTTTACTTGACAAGAGTAAGGAATCTCCTTATAAGGCTTGAAGCGATTACCATCTACTACAATAAACTCAGGAGTTACAGTGAGTTTGTCCAAGGCCTGTTGCATGGCCTCAATGGAGGCATTGAGGATATTGATTTGATCAATTCGTTGTGGGGAGACATGTACCACGGCATAGCTTATCGCCTGCTCTTCTATAATAGGGCGCAGTTCATTGCGCTGTTTCTCAGTCATTTGCTTGGAGTCATTGAGCAGAGGGTGATAGAAATCTTCAGGGAGGATCACTGCCGCAGCTGTAACAGGGCCTGCCAAGCAGCCACGTCCTGCCTCATCGGTACCCGCTTCACTTGGGGAGAAAAACCATTTTTCCATAGGATTAATTTTGTAAGACTAATAGGTTACAACCACGAATATCTGCTGCATCAAAGCGCCCCAATACCTCAAAAGAGCCATCGGGGTAGGCCTTACCTAAATCCTGAGTAGCAATAAAGCTACAAGAGTAGTAATTGGCAAGGTCTATCACATTAATTCCTCCGATACGGCCATAGGGAAGAGGAGAGAGTGCATCCTCACTGTCACGGATCAAGACTTTCATCCAAGGCACAGGGTAGAATAGGCCATTTCCTTGGCTATAGGCTTGGGAGAGTAGCTCCGTCATCCCATATTCGGAGTGAATCACTTCAGTACCAAAGCCCCTACACAGCAGCTCGTGTAACTCCTCACGAATCAGTTCCTTGCGCCGCCCTTTCATGCCTCCAGTCTCCATAACAATCGTATTCTTTAATGAGAATTGGTATTGCTCTACCAAGTCCAAAAGAGCAAAAGACACCCCCATAAGGAAAACCTTTCGTCCCTGAGCGTCCCATAGTCTTAGTTTTTGGGCAAGCTCCTCTTGGTTATAGAGGTAAAAACCGCTTTCATTTTGGGCGCCATGAATCAAGTCCTCAGCCATATAGATAAGGGACGACCCCTTGCGCTCTAAGTAGGAGGGGAGTAGTGCCAAAAATATATACTCCTCTATCCTCCCATAGAAGTGAGCAAAGCCCTTGCGAAAACTTTCCCTATAGAGAGCAAGAGAACTTACCAAGTGTCGAGACGTTTGGCTACCTGTGGTGCCACTACTGGTAAAGATTTCCTCAGGAGCATTGGTAGCTGCATAGATTTCTTTACTCTTGAAAAACTCTATTGGCAAGAAAGGAATCTCCTCAAGAGCATGTACCGTCTTAGGAGTCTTGCCAAAATAGTTGCAAAATTCCTGATATACAGCATTGTTTTGGTATTGAAAAGCAAATACTTTTAGTGCTTGTGCTTCAAATTCGTTAGGGGAATAATCTTGAAAGAGGTTATTCATCTGATAGTTATAAGTGTTTTTAGAAATTGTTAAAAATTGTGTCACCGTCGGTGACACAATTTTTAACAATTAATGACAGAATGCTATCATATCTAATTGGTTGTTAAGGCAAAAAGCAATGTTTTCCTTTAGCCCCATAATATGCTCGTAAGCAAATCCCTTTTCTTCGTCGTCCTCATCGTCCTCTATCATAGCTTCTACTTCTTCCTTTGTCTTATGGACTTTCTCCAGCAGAGAGGCTAAATGTTTCAGTCGCTCTTGGTCAATGAGACTTATCATAGGAAAGTCTTCGATCTTGGGCAGCGGAAAGGGGTGAAAATGATCAGCAGGAAATAGCTCGGTATCTATCTCTACCTCTATATCATAATCCTCAGAGAGTGTTTGGTTGATAAGATCTGTTTCGTACCAGAACTTCATTTCTTGAGTAAAAGGCAGTTCTTTTCCCAAAGTAGCACAAATTCCAATAAAGGCATACCCATAGGTATATCCTTTTTTCTCATCAAAAGGACGCCCCATGATAATATCGGTAAGTGCCTTAGTAGTCTCATTATCATCATCTTCTTCGGCATAGTTTTGGAAGATTTCATTTTTTAGAACCTCAGCGAGTAAGGTTTCATTTTTAGAGGCAAAAGTAGCCTGAAGCTCAGGCGTATTCACCCCATAAGCAAACATATAATATCCCATAAGAAAAGAGTTTTTTATAAGGCAAAGGTAGTGCTTTATTTTAAGAAAACAAAATATTTGTGAGTTAGAGAAAAAGATGTATATTTGCGATAGATTTGGGGATTTTAAAACCTAAGAAGTAAGAATCAGATTTATTTTAATATGAGTTCAATATAACGAAAGCTTCCTCGGATTTTCTTGGATTTGATAGATTTTCATTAAAACAATTTGGAAATAGTTTGCTTTATTAGCTGCAATTTCTTGTCTATTCTGAAGATAGAAGAAAGAACTTATTAGATAACTTTCACTTTTTAAATATCTAAAAATGACCATAACAGATGCCCCTAATACCTATAATAATGCAATAGAGATACTCTACCAGAAAGGATATGAATTATTTTTACTTGACAAAGATGAAGATTACCTCATTTATATGAAAAAGAATGAGGAAGTTACTGTTGCCAATGACCCTCTTTCGCTATTGGCAATAAGTTATTTGAAGGAAAATGGAAAAATAGTAGATAAGGACTGGGAAGATAAGTTTATGGACAACTTTTCGGCATTAGCTATTAAGGAGATACTCAGTAGAAAATACAGTATAAAAATTACTGATAAACACTCCGATTGGTATGACTGGATTGTTAAGAAGAAAGATGAAATGTACTTTGCACAAACGCCTCTTAGGCTCTTAGCTTTGTTGTTGCTCATAGATCATTACGGATGGGACTGGTATAAAATAGCTGTTCCTTCTCACGTCAGCGAACTAAAAAGCTACTAAAACAACAAAGGCTGTCGTAAATCACGATAGCCTTTGTTTCTATTCACTATTCACTTTTCACTTCAATATGTAGTTCCTTAAGTTGAACCTCATCAATAGGAGAAGGTGCATCAATCATCACATCGCGGCCGCTGTTGTTCTTAGGGAAGGCGATAAAGTCGCGTATGGTTTCTTGTCCACCGAGCAATGCTACCAATCGGTCAAAGCCAAACGCTAAACCACCATGAGGAGGAGCGCCATAGCGGAAGGCATTCATTAAGAAGCCAAACTGTGCTTGTGCCTGCTCAGGGGTAAAGCCGAGTAGGGCAAACATCTTGGCTTGCAATTCGCGGTCAAAGATACGTATAGACCCACCACCTACTTCGTTGCCATTGAGCACAAGGTCATAAGCATTAGCTCGTACAGCTCCTGGGTCGGTGTCGAGCAAAGGAATATCCTCAGGCTTAGGTGAGGTAAATGGATGGTGCATCGCAAAGAAACGGTTTTCCTCTTCGTTCCACTCAAGCAGAGGAAAATCCACTACCCATAGTGGAGCATATACATCGGGATTGCGCAAGCCCAAACGCTCGGCCAGTTCCATACGGAGGGCGCTGAGTTGCCCGCGTACTTTGTTGGCCTTGCCTGAAAGAATACAGATAAGGTCACCTGCTTTGGCACCTGTACGTTCCGCCCATGCCTTGAGGTCGTCTTCGCTGTAGAACTTATCCACAGACGATTTGAAAGTGCCGTCTTCGTTGCATTTTACATATACCAAGCCTGAAGCCCCTATTTGTGGACGTTTTACCCATTCTACTAGGGCATCTATCTCCTTGCGGGTGTAGCTATTAGCCCCTGGTACGGCAATACCTACCACCAATTCTGCCTCGTTGAACACCTTGAAATCACGATGCTGTGCGAGGTCGTTGAGCTCGCCAAACTTCATTCCAAAGCGGATATCGGGTTTGTCGTTACCATACGTCTTCATTGCCTCTGCATAGGTCATACGAGGGAAAGCGCCGAACTCTAATCCTTTGAGTTCTTTGAGCAAGTGCTTGGCCAAGCCCTCGAAGGTTTGGATAATATCCTCTTGTTCTACAAAAGACATCTCGCAGTCTATTTGAGTAAATTCTGGTTGGCGGTCAGCACGGAGGTCTTCGTCGCGGAAACACTTTACGATTTGGAAGTATTTGTCAAGTCCCCCTACCATAAGTAGCTGCTTGAAAGTTTGTGGGGATTGTGGCAAGGCGTAGAATTCCCCAGCATTCATGCGGCTGGGCACCACAAAATCGCGTGCTCCCTCTGGAGTAGATTTAATGAGGATAGGAGTTTCCACCTCTATAAAGCCTTGAGCAGAGAGGTAGTTGCGCACCATCATACCCACCTTGTGGCGGAAGATAAGGTTTTCACGTACAGGCGTACGGCGGATATCGAGGTAGCGGTACTTCATACGGAGATCTTCGCCCCCATCGGTATTGTCCTCAATGGTAAAAGGAGGTACTTCCGAGTGGTTGAGCAGGGTGAGTGCTGTAACAAGGATTTCTATTTCCCCCGTAGGGATATTGGCATTAACAGTCTCACGCCTTATGACGGTACCTTGAATTTGAATTACATCTTCACGGGAGAGGGTTTTGGCTTGTTCAAAGACCGCTTTGTTGGTACGCTCTTCATCAAAGATTAGCTGGGTGATACCATAGCGGTCGCGTAGGTCTATCCAGATCATAAACCCTTTGTTACGAATGCGTTGTACCCAACCGCTAAGGGTTACTTGTTCACTGAGGTGAGCACTGTTAAGCGCTCCACAGGTATGTGTTCTGTACATTTTTTTAAGTTTTGAGTTTTAAGTTATGAGTTATTTTTGATACTCCTCCAGTTCCTTAGTAAGCATATCTACATAAGGTTGGTGTTTGGGGAGATAGATAAAAGAGATGTAATGATTACCTACTAAAGGATTCGAAATAATAGAGTTTTTAATGGATAAGTTTTTAGGGTTTACTTTTAGAAATAGAGCCTGAAATAATTCACTCCTAAAATGTTGGGGTGATTGGAATTTACGTTTGTTATTATTCCTATAATATATACCTGCACTATCACAATAATAATACAGAATAACCTCCCTTTCGCTTATGTATTCTTCTATCTTTGAGATTATGAAAGAGAAAACTTTTAGAGGATTAGGAGATAAAGGTTGTTTTTCTAATTCTAAAACTATTTCAACGACTATTACAGGAATATCAGTATTAGGTTGATATTCAGATAAGGCTAAAGTATATAGTCCTCCCTCTATTTCAAAAGATATTCTAAAATTAAAGTCCAAAATTAAATTTTTATATATTCTTTATTTTTTGTTGCTCTTATCTCTTTTTTTAGTTTTTTCTTTCGCTGCTCCAGTTCTTCCATAAAAGCTAATAGTTTTTCACTTGGATTCTTGATAAGTATAGTCTCTGAATTATGGGTCTTTTCAAGAACAACTACTTCATTTACTTTCTCTGGAGTGGTATTTACTTCTGTCATAATAGTTTGTTTTAATAGATTCTAATAACTTGCAAAAATACTCATTAATTTTGAAAACTGCAAGATATGAGGCGATTTTATTATAGAGGAATTTAAGTTCTACAATGATTAGCACAAATAACTACCTATTTGTAAATAATTCACTACCTTTGTCGCCCAAAACTTATATGTCATGGCGACAAGCAAAAACTACCTAAAGAAAACCCTACAACTGGTGCTCCCCTTGCTATTGGGGCTATTTCTGTGTTGGTATGCCTTTGCCCAATTCAGCGCAGAGGAGCTATCGCTGATCAAGGAGCAATTCCTTAGGGCTGATTATTCCTTTCTGTGGCTCTCGGTAGCGATGGGCTTCTTAAGTCATGTATCACGAGGCATACGTTGGCAATATACCTTGGCCTCTATGCACTATTTCCCTAAGCGATACAACTTGGTTTTGGCTGTATTTATCGGGTATTTGCTCAATCTTACCGTACCACGTTCGGGGGAAGTCTCTCGTGCTTTGCTTATCAATCGCTATGGCAAAGTCCCCTTTGACAAGGCTTTCGGAACAATCCTTACCGAACGAGTGATAGACATGTGTATCTTGCTACTATTTATTGCCATTGTCTTTGTCTTTCAGTTTGATCTGGTATGGCACTTTTTAGAAAGCTATTTTACTTTTTCCTATATCATAGTGATACTCTTGGTCTTGGGACTTGTGTTTGTAGCCTTTCTTTATTGGATTTACCGCTCTACCTCTTCCATAGCGCAGAAAATCCGTAAAATGCTTTCAGGCATCAAGGAAGGAATTTTCTCTATAGCCCATCTGAAAAAGAAATGGCAGTTTATAGCCCATACCCTATTTATTTGGCTTATGTATTTTTTGATGTTCTATGTAGTGTTTTTTTCCATGGAGCAAACTAAGGATCTCTCACTGATACAAGTACTTACCGCTTTTGTAATAGGGAGTTTTGCTATTGTCTTTACCAACGGAGGCTTAGGTGCTTACCCACTCTTTATCGCCAAAGTGTTATTGCTTTTTGGCGTAGCCGAGACCATAGGTACAGCCTTGGGCTGGGTGATATGGATCGCCCAGTTCCTGATGATTGTCCTTTTTGGAGGATTGTCCTTTTTACTTTTACCCCTCATCAATAGAGGTCAGCGGTCAGTAGGTAGTAGTCAGTAGTCAGACTATAGCACTGTTCGTTATTCACTTTTCACTATTCACTAATTATGACTTGTTATCACTGTGGAAATAATTGTGATCCTAAGCACCCCATTGTATTTGACGACAAATATTTTTGTTGTCAAGGGTGCCAAACGGTCTATGAAATCCTATCAGCCAATAAATTAGACAAATATTATACCTACGAGCAAACCCCAGGAGCACGCCCTGAAGAGGCAGGGGAGAAGTACCATTTCTTGGACAATCCCCAGATTGTGGCCAAGCTCCTAGAGTTTGACGAGGGGAACACCCAAATTGTCTCTCTATATATCCCACATATTCACTGTAGTTCGTGTATCTGGATATTGGAGAATTTACAGAAATTACACCAAGGTGTGATACATGCCTTAGTGGATTTTCCTAAAAAGACGGTACGAATTAGTTACCTAAAAGATAAGATCACCCTGAAAGAGTTGGTAGTACTTCTCTCCAAAATAGGCTATGCACCCTATATCAGTTTGGACGATTATTCTCAGAAGAAAGACAAAAAGGGACAAAAGCAGCTATTGTACAAGTTGGGAGTGGCGGGGTTTGCCTTTGGGAATATTGGACTGTTGTCTTTCCCTGGGTTCTTTGAAGACAACGAATTTTGGTTCAATCGGTATAAGGACTTCTTCCGCTGGCTGATGTTTGCTTTCTCCCTACCTGTGATGTTCTATGCAGCCACGGATTATTTTGTCTCCGCCTACAAGGGGATTCGCAACCGTTTTCTGACCATTGATATTCCCTTGGCCTTGGGTATCCTCACCATGTTTGTCCGTAGTACTTATGACATCATATCGGGTAGGGGACAGGGTTTCTTTGATAGCTTGGCTTCCTTGGTCTTTTTGTTGCTCATAGGCAAATTCTTTCAGCAACGCACCTATTCCTTTCTCTCCTTTGAGCGAGATTACAAAAGCTATTTTCCGATAGGGGTGACTCGTATGACAGGAGAGCAGGAAGAGAGTATCCAAGTATATGATATCAAGGAGGGTGACCGCTTACTGATTCGCAATGAGGAACTGATACCTGTAGATGCCGTGCTTATTCGTGGCGTAGGCCAGATAGATTACAGTTTTGTTACAGGAGAATCTAAGTGGACGGAGAAGAACAGCGGGGACAAACTCTTTGCAGGGGGCAGACATAAGGGGGCGGCTATAGAGATAGAAGCTACCAAAACCGTTTCCCAGAGCTATCTCACCCAGCTATGGAGCCAAGAATCCTTCCAAAAGAATAAAAACGAAGGTATCAAAACCCTAACCGATAGGATCAGCCAGTACTTTACCTTCTTTGTGCTGCTCATTGCCTTCCTAACCTTAGCTTTTTGGCTTTTCTATGGTACCCCTACCGAGGCGTTCAATGCCTTTACAGCGGTGCTTATCATCGCTTGTCCTTGTGCCTTGGCGGTTTCTGCCCCTTTTGCCTTGGGGAATATGCTCCGACTCTTAGGCAAACGTCATTTCTACCTCAAGGATACCCAGACTATAGAACAAATGGCACAGGTAGATACCCTTATCTTTGACAAAACAGGTACCATTACCCAAAGCAATACTCAAGAAATCACCTACGAAGGCCAAATGATGAGCGCCCAACAATGCTCCTTGCTCAAGAGTGTATTGCGTAACTCCAACCATCCTCTTTCTCGTCAGCTATACCAATACTACAAGCAGGTAGATATACACCCTCTTGACCATTATCAAGAACTGATAGGCAAAGGTATGGAAGCTACATGGGGAGGGGATAGCATAAAGGTAGGCTCGGCAAAGTTTGTAACGGGTAAGGAAAACAAAGATGAAACAGCGGTATATGTGAGTATTAATGGGCAGTTAATGGGCAAATATACCTTTAAGAACCCTTATAGGGAACATATATTTACCGTTTTCCATGAGTTAGAGGACAAGGGCTATACTTTAGCGTTGCTTTCAGGGGATACTGAGGCAGAAAAAGCCTTCTTACAAAGCCAACTCTCAGCAAAAGTATCACTACACTTTAACCAAAGTCCTGCCGATAAGCTCCATTATATAGAGCAATTGCAGAAAGAAGGCAAGCGGGTGATGATGCTCGGTGATGGGCTGAACGATGCAGGCGCTCTCAAGCAAGCCCAAGTAGGTTGCGCCGTGGCAGAAAACAGCAATACCTTTTCGCCAGCTTGTGAGGCGATCCTTCAAGCCTCTGAGATAGAGCAGCTTCCACGCTTTCTCGCCCTAAGCAAGAAGACCATGCAAGTAATCAAGATGAGTTTTGTACTCTCCTTATTATATAATTGTATAGGTACATTCTTTGCCATAACAGGGAACTTAGAACCCGTAGTAGCGGCAATTCTTATGCCAATTAGCTCTATTAGTATAGTGCTTTTTACGACACTAATGACCAATAGGTTAGTGAGGTAGTTTGCTATTTATCATTGTAATGCCATACGTCTAAGAATTTTTTCCTTTCTTCTTTGGATATTTTTTTAGTAGGTGCTTTACGAGCTTGGTCAATCATTGAGAAGAATTCTTTTTTATCGAATTTTATAGTAATAGTATCCATAGGAAATATATTTGATGCAAAATTACAATATATTCTCAATAATGCCATGAGATTTAACAAAATTTCTTGTTGGATTATCCGAGATATAGGGATAGCTAACAAAAAAGAGGAAATACTTTTGGTACTTCCTCTTTTTGGTATGGATATGTAACGATTAATATTGGTATTCTGTAACTCTTTCAATAGTTCTATCATTAAGATTTAATTCAGTTACTTTGGTAGGGTAATCTTCAGAATTATATTCGTATTGAAAGATAATAGTTGTTCTTCCATTTATAGTCATTTTCGTAACATTATTCTTACTAGCTATATAGTCAAAAGGCTCTTCTAATGCACTAAAAACTGTAGCCATGAGATTATTATTGTACTGCCAATTATTTTTGTTGTCATATTCATAAACGACAGTCCCTTGACTACCTCCTATTTCTTTTATTAGGTTTCCATTGGCAAAAGTATAAGTAGTTGTACTACGACCTTCATAGGTTGTTTGTATTGTATTATCACCTATATATTCGTATTCTGTAGTGGTTTTTTCACCTCTTAAAGTCCGTACTTTTTTACTAAGTCTTCCTTGGTTGTCATAGGTATATTCAAAGGTACCTTCGTTTCTATGGTAGAGTTTAATAAGTCTATTGTTTGAATAGGAAAACTCTTGCCTAATACTTCCATCATCATATTTAATACTCTTCAAAAGATTCCCATCATATTCATAAGTAAGATTGTCTTTTTTGACTACTTTACCATTTGAGATCTCATAAATAGTTTCACTTCTATGACCTGCATTGGTATCAATTATCTTTCTTGGGAAATGTTTTCCTACGGTAAAATTACCGCTATTAAAACCACTGCCGCTGCCGCTACCCCCGTTGTTATCATCGGATTTGCTGCAAGAAACACCCACAAGTGCTAAGGCTACGAAAGCCCATTTAAAAATATTTTTCATCGGATTTGAATGTTTGTTTTTCACTTCAAGTCCTTATAAGTGAGGTTAATACAAAAGAAAAAGCGAGGACTTTTTAGCTTTTATCTATATTTAAGGAGCCTCTGGTAAAGCTATGACGATATAAATAAAAGAAAAGCCCACGCCTATGAGCGTGAGCGTTTTCGCTTATTTATCTACTCGTCAAATGAAATTTACCAGATTTCCTTAAATGTAGAATATAAGCTAACGCTTTTTATAAAATGGAAAAATTTAAGCCTTAAATTTGAGGTCAAAATTACAATATTTTTTGGATAATACAAACTTCTGAAGTGATATAAATAGCGAGATTTTATTTAAGTAAATGATTTTCAGTGTTTTGTATTCTAAAATTTAACAAAGGTCATTAGCTAATTTGTCGATGAGCGATGAGTCAAAGTACTAATTATAGTCAAACAGAAATAGTTTGCGAAAAATTAGCATGAGCAGGTGTAGGGGCAAAGTCCGC
>NZ_ALNN01000019.1:0-5421 GCF_000293175.1 Capnocytophaga sp. CM59 | reverse complement strand
ACGCTGGCTAAGACAACTCCTGATGAGCATAGTTCTCCGTAGAGACGCAATAAATTGCGTCTTAACGAATAAGATTATACAGATATTTTTTAAGTATTGATTCGCATTAATGACTAATGACCAATGACTAATACCACAATAGGATTAGTCATTGGTCATTAGTCACTAGTCATTATATATGCGTTTTATTTCTCTTCTGACCACATCCAAGTCTTCCTGATAGGTCATCCCAAACCATACCGCTTCAGTGGGGACTACCTCCACCACATAGCCCTGTGCCATGGCATGGCTCACAAGGGTAGGAATATAGAACTCCGCCTTGGGGTCTCCCTTATGTTCGGCTATAAAGGTTTCAAATAGGGGTACGCCTAGCTGGAATATAGCTGGAGTAAAGCCCCAGAAGTTCATAGAAACAAAACTTGTCAGTGGGAAACGCTCCCCTGTGCGCTCATCAGTGGCCTCATTCTCGCCTGTTTTGAGTAGTTTGGTGCGTTCCTCTATACTAATGAGGTGATGGTCTGCACTGACAGTACAAATACCACGCGACACCGTCCCATTCTCACTCAGCGTATTACCCAAGCGATACCCAGCCGAGAAAAAGGTCTTCTCTTTCCCCTTGCGCAAGGCCTCAGCCATCATCTCAAACGAGTGTGCCCCATAGAAGTCATCGGCATTGATAATTAGAAAAGGATTATGTATCTGATCTTTCAAGCACAATAGTGCATGCCCTGTTCCCCAAGGCTTTTTGCGCTCTATTTCTTTGGGTGTCATAGTATCCTGACACACAAAAGAGAGTTTATCCTTAGGAAACTTCTTTAGCAGATGCGCCTTCATCTGTTCCTCTATCTCCGAACGAACAATCAATACTACATTATCAAATCCTGCCGCAAAGGCATCTGCTATCGAATAATCCAAAAGAATAGAATCCCCATATATAGGAACAATCTGCTTATCAGCACCAAAGCGGGAACCCAAGCCCGCCGCCAATACGGCTAATGTTATTTTCATATTTCAAAAATATTTCTCAAATTCATTCGTCACTAGTCACTAGTCATTAGTCATTAGTCATTAGTCACTAGTCACTAGTCATTAGTCATTAGTCACTAGTCATTAGTCACTAATAAGGCTTTGTATCGCCAATTTATAGCTTTCCATCCCAAAGCCCACAATAATCCCCTTAGCCACAGGCGATATATAGGAGTGATGACGGAAATCTTCGCGTGCAAAGGTATTGGAGATATGCACCTCCACCACAGCAGTGGTAATCCCGCGAATAGCATCATGTAGTGCCACCGAGGTATGAGTATAGGCACCCGCGTTGAGGATAATCCCATCGTAGGAGAACCCTACCTCATGGAGCTTATCTATCAGTGCTCCTTCGTGGTTGGACTGGAAATAGTGCAAATTCACCTCAGGGAAAGCCGCTTTGAGGGTCTCAAAATACGTCTCAAAACTCGCTTGCCCATATACTGAAGGCTCTCGCCTGCCCAAAAGGTTCAGGTTCGGCCCATTGATGATGATAATCTCCATATCTATCCTTCATTCATATGAGGAAGTACCTCTTTACCTATTTCTTCTATTACCTCTTTCATAGGGCGCGAACAGAACTTCGCAATGAATATCGTATGGCTAACTCCCATAAACTTGAGCGTTTGCAACAAGTCTATCAAGTAGTTACGACCCAAGCGGAAACCAAGTTCTATATTGATAGGCTCCGCATTGGGATCCTCCAATAGGTCTATGTACAAGGGCTGTATATATGGCTTATCTGGCTGATTGTATTTCTTAAGAGTCGCTTTCCAGTTCTGTATGATGTTCTTAGTGTAAGCAAACTCACGTGGGTAGTAGATCCAGCCGTCCCCATTTTGGGCAATCCAGTCTAGGTTAATTCCTCCAGCATGTCCTGTAACATACATCGGAATACGCTTGTTTATAGGCTTTGGAATCACATCCGCTTCTCCTTGCATCTTTCCAAAAGAGGTCTCATAGCGAGGAAAATCTTCACTCCAGAAAGTGCGAATGGTCTCCATCTGGCGCATAAAGTCTATACTGCGGTTCTCGTATGGCCTATTAAACGCTGGATATTCTATCGCACGGTCTCCTGAGGCTACCCCAAGGTGCAAGCGACCTGGAAAAAGTTGGTCTATACTTGCCGCTGCTTTGGCAAAGTGTATCGGGTGACGCAAAGGAAGCACCATACTGGCCGTACCGAGCTTAATTTTATTCGTTAGGGTTGCTATATGTGCCATATATACCCAAGGGTCATATATCTGTCCTACATCACGGAAATTAGGGTCAAAAAGAGGAACGTCCCTCACCCATAATGTGTCAAAACCCAAGTCTTCCGCTTGTTGGGCAAGAGTAATCTGTTCGTCTTTGTTCATACGAGGCACTGGCCCCTCAAACGCCTCTATAGGGAATAATACCCCCATAGTAAGCTGATCTGTTGTTATCATATATTTTTTAGTTTTTTATCCAGTTTCACTTTTCTCTTTTCATTCTTCACTCTTCGCTTTTCACTCTCCGCTCTTCACTTTTCACTCTTCGCTTTCTCGGCAAAGGTACAATTTTTTATTTATATCCCAAAGACTTCTGAGGCTATCTTAAAAGTATTTGTATGTGCCTCCAGTATGGTAGAAAGCCTTGGCGAATAGCCCCCTCCCATACTACATTGCACAGGAATCTGCCGCTGGGCACAAGCCTCAAAAACGAGCCGATCACGCTGAGCACAACCCTCCAAGGATAGCCGTAGCTTGCCAAATTTATCACTCTCAAGCACATCTACTCCCGATTGGTAAAATACAAAATCAGGCTGATGCTTCTCAAATAGCTCAGGCAAGACCTCCCGCAGCTGTGTTATATAGGCGTCATCTCCTGTGCCATCCGGTAGGGCTATATCCATATCTGACTGCTCTTTTACAAAGGGATAATTGCCCTGAGCGTGCATAGAAAAGGTAAATACAGCTGGCTTTTGAGCAAATATCTCCGCCGTACCATTCCCCTGATGTACATCCAAATCTATAATGAGCACCCGCTGTGCCTTTCCTTTATCCAATAGATAGGCAGCCGCTACAGCTTGGTCATTGAGCATACAAAACCCCTCTCCCCTATCGGAATATGCATGGTGTGTACCTCCTGCTATGTTAAAGGCTACCTGCCCCTCCAGTGCATAAAGCGCCCCTTCTATAGTGCCCTGCACTAGGGTCAGTTCGCGATCTATCAGCTGTTGGCTCTGAACAAACCCGATTCGGATACGTGTACGCTCCTCTAGGGTCTGCCCTACAAAATCCTGCACATAGGCAGGCGTATGCGCCAAGTATAAGGACGAGAGTGCCACCTTTTCGGGAGCGAAGAAATCTGCCTCCGTAGCGATTCCCTCCCACAACAACTGTTCGTGCAAGAGGGCATATTTCTCCATCGGAAAACGATGATTCTCAGGCACTGGATGGGTATAGATGGGATGATAAGCAATCTTCATTCTTTACGCTTCTCCTCTGCTCTCTCCTAAGAGCAATATTATGTTATAGACAGGCACCAATAGCCACCAGCCGCTTTTGCCTACATCGTGCAACCTACGCACTGAAATCGCTATAAGAGGTAAGAGTACTATGGCAGCAGAAACACCTACTAAGAAGCCAAAAATCTCTCCTACTTCTGTATCAGACAGAAACACAAACTCTTCCAATAGTAATAGCGCTGTAAGTAGCACAAAGAGCACACCTACAAAGAGCCAATAAGGCTCTCGCCCCACACGCCCCTTGAACGTAGCATAATCTTTCAAACAGACTTCTACAAAATATTTATTCAAAAATTCCATAATCAAATAGTTAGTTTTCAGTGGTTAGTTTTCAGTGGTTAGTTCCACTTATCACTCGTCACTTGTCACTTGTCACTAATAAGCGCCATATAGAACCCATCATACCCCTCTGTTGCCCAGATCTGATGTTCTTCCACAAGGGTAAAGCGCTGCCCTGCGGGACTTTGCAGAAATCGTTGTACTTGTTGTTGGTTTTCACTGGGCAATATCGAACAAGTAGCGTAGACAAGTTGCCCGCCGTCCTTAACCAACTGACTGTATTGCTCAAGGATTTGGGCTTGAGTAGAACGTATTTGGTCTAAGAACTCAGGGGTAAGTTTCCATTTTGTATCAGGGTTACGTCGCAACACACCTAAACCTGAACAAGGCGCATCAATTAGCACTTTGTCAAAACTACCTCTTTGGCGTTTAAGGTATTTGGCCTCTACCGGCCGTGTCTCTATATTAAAAGCTCCATTGCGTTTCGCCCTACGGGAGAGTTCATCGAGCTTCTGCTGGTAGATATCCATAGCCACAATCTTGCCTTTGCCCCCCATCAGCGAAGCCAAATGTAGGGTTTTCCCTCCTGCCCCAGCACAGCAGTCAGCTACCTTCAGGCTACCCTGCGCAGGTGTCCAATCTCCTAAGAGCAAAGGGGCTACTCTTTGCGAAGCGGCATCCTGTAACTCAAAAAGCCCCTGCTTGAAAGCCTCCGATAGAAAGACATTCGCCCGCTTCTCCAGTTGCAGCGCATCGGGCAGTCCCTCAAGAGGTGCTGTCTCATAACCCTCTTTCCTTAGCTGTGCCTGAAGAGCTGCTTTATCTGTCTTGAGTGTATTGACCCTTAGCACCACCTGCGCCTGCTGATTCAGTGCATGCAGCTCACGCGTCCATACCTCCTCACCCAGCTCCTTTACACCAAGAGCATCAAGCCAATCAGGTACCGACTCTCGCACTGCACGCTCCTTGGAAAGTGCATCAAAACGTCCCTTGATACGGCGCTCTGGCGTCCCCTCAAAGTACCACTCAGGAAGTGTAATCCCCCTGAGCACCGCCCATACAGCAAACACCCGTCGGGTACTCTGCACCGTAAAAGGCGCCTTCTCTTGGGCTATCTCTGTATAAAGACGCTTATAGCGAATCAGTTCATAGAGTGTCTCTGCTATAAAAGCTCTATCCTTGCTCCCCCAGCGCTTATCACGCTTAAGCAAACGCTCTATCACCTTATCCGCATAGAGACCATCGTTATTAATCTGTAGAAAACCATCTACTACGGCATCCACCAAATTCCTATGTAATCGCATCTATTTCTTATCTTCTAAAATATTGGCAAATGTACGTTTTTTTTCCTTTCCAACAGAATATTCTCAATTAAAATTCGTACATTTGCCCTAATATTAATTTTTATCAATACATCCCTGTAAAGACTATGCTAATGAGGGGTATCTTGGTCAGCCTCTGCTGGCGCGAGTTTGCAGCTCGTGCCTACTATCAAGTAGCGCCTTTGGCTCTTTATAGGAGCTACAAGCTCCATAATCATAGGTACGAGCTGCAAGCTCGCACCAGCGGGGGTACGAAAAATTAGCATGAGCAGGTGTAGGGGCAAAGTCCGCGAGAGCGGAGTA
>NZ_ALNN01000018.1:0-109786 GCF_000293175.1 Capnocytophaga sp. CM59 | reverse complement strand
TCTGTAATCAACTGATTCTCAAAACATCCCCCCTGCCCCCCCTCAAGGGGGGAGTTAGTAAGTGGTAGAGGTTCAATAAGTTATAGAAGGGAAATTTTCTAATTTAATAAACAAATTAGACCATCTCAACGCCCTTAAAGCTCCCCCTTTGGAGGGGGGTTGGGGGGAGGTTTTTACAAATAATTGTTTATCAGTTACTTGCAATTTCAATAGCAACCTAAAAACAACTTGCGAAACTTAAATAATATTTTAACTATTGATTTGAATAACTAATTACTGATGAGTAATCGTTGTTTAATTCCCTAAAAATATTTGATATTTTTCAAGAAAGTTAGTTGTTTTTTCGTATTTATCACTTTTTTGCATTTATGAAACCGTATAAAAACAGGATAATATAGTAAAAAAGTAAAGTTAGTAGAAAATAACTTTAAAAACTGATGAAAGTGTATATTTGTGGTTGTGTAGTTAAATATAATTTAAAAAGTTCTTTTTTTCTCTTTGTTTTTTGTAATTTTGCCTTTGTTAAAATAGTTGATATATGAGAACTAAAGTGATGTATCTTTTGCTCCTATTTTTAGGGGCTTTGCAAGTGTCCTTCGCTCAGGAGAAGACAGTCTCAGGAGTGGTGAAGGACGAGAACTTAGAACCTATGTTAGGTGCCTCTGTCATTGTCAAAGGTACTACCAAAGGGGTTTCTACCGATGAGAACGGAGCCTACTCCCTCAAAGTAAAAGATGGGGATGTGTTGGAGTTCACGGCTGTCGGGTACAAAACGCAAGACCACAAAGTAACGGGTAAAACCCGCAAGATAGATGTGGCCTTGCTCTTGGATGTAGAAGAAATTGACGAGTTCGTATTCGTTGGTTTCGGACAGAAACAAGCCGTAAAGGAGGCCACAGGTTCCATAGGAAAAGTGGATAATGTCTCCAACAGTGCGGCAGGTTCTGTGGATAAAGCCCTTTCTGGGAAAATCGCAGGGGTACAAGGAGGGGTGACCACAGGACAACCTGGAGGTGCCGCCAATATTCGTATCCGTGGTTTGGCCTCTATCAATGGACGTACCAATCCTATCTATATCATAGACGGGGTACGTGTCAGCCAAGGACAACTATCCTCTGCGGCTACTTCTTCCAACATCTTGGCCAACCTCAACGATGAGGATATAGAAAGTGTAACTGTTCTTAAGGATGCCGTTTCTACTGCCGCCTATGGTGCCGATGCAGGAGCAGGGGTGATTATCATCACTACCAAGTCTGGTAAAAAAGGAGAAGCCAAGTACAGTTTCAATAGCGAAGTGGGTATGGTCTCTCGTGCTCTTACAGGAGAGAAAAACCTCACTACAGCCGAATGGCTTAACATGATTTATGATGCCTATCTCAATTCAGAAGAAGGAGCTGCACTCTTCCCTAATAATAATAAGGAAGCTCTCTTGGCTAAACTTGCTGCTGGACAATTGGCAACTGCAAAATTGGGTAAAACTGTTCAGGGATTGTACAATAAGAGAGATATAAGTACCGACTGGCGTAAGGAAACAGAAAATAGCTTTGCGCTTCTTCAGAAAGTAAATGGTACCGTATCAGGCGGGAATGATAGGTTCGACTATTATTCATCTTTGGGCTATTACAAACAAGATGGGATCGTAAAACAAACAGGGTTCCAACGTGTAACCAATAGTAACAAGATCACCTATCGTGCCAATGATCGCCTTACCTTGGCTACTGATCTCCAGCTTTCCTATGGGCAAACTCTTTCCCAGCCTGATGGGGGAAAATTTGGTAACTCTATCTTAGGACAGTATCTGCTACAACCTACCGACCGTGCTTACAACCCTGACGGGACACTTTATTTGGGAGGAAGTAATAGAAAAATGTCTAATGGGCTTCAGAATAGTGTGGCAAACCAACAGATGAACTATATAGAAACCCAGACAGCTAGAGCATTTGGAAATTTTCAAGCAGATTATAAGATCCTAAAGAACCTTACTTACAAATTTGTCTTTGCTCCTGAGTTTATCAATATCATGGAAGATAAATACTATAACCCACTTCATGGAGATGGATATAGTAATGGGGGAATTAGCGAATGGTATGCTACTCGTTATTTTAACTTTAACGTACAGAACATACTCTCCTATGACTTTAAGTATAAGGAAAAGAACAATTTCTATGTAAACCTAATCCAAGAAGCCTATAAGTCAGATTATAGAAGAGTTGCTGCTGAGTCACATAATGTAGGCCCTAGTGGACTGACTACCTTGTCTAACTTTATTAAGCCTGTAAGTACTTCAGGGTCTAGAGTGGTAAGCTCTCGTGGTGGATATGCAGTAACTGCCCACTATGACTATGATAAGTTTTTCCTCTTTGATATCTCTGGGCGCCAAGACCGTATCTCTAACTTTTGGGATGACAACAAGACAGGCTACTTTGGCTCTGTAGGGGTAGGGCTTGACTTTGCTCGCTTGGAAGCGGTTAAAAAGTGGAAAAAAGTATCTCAATTGAAACTCTCTACCTCCTATGGTTCTGTAGGTAATATGGTGGACGTATCCCCTTATGCAGTCCACGCTTATCTTTCAAACTACAATGACCAAGTAGGAGGCTACATCAGTGGAGTAGATAACAAGGATCTTCGTTGGGAAACCCTTTCTCCTTTTAACTTAGGCTTGGATATGGGCTTCTTAAAGGATCGTATCACCTTCTCAGTGGCTTACTTCCACAAGAAAACTTCCGATATGATCTTTGCCGTGCCACTCTCTAGAGCACAAGGAAATACCAGTGTGTATAAGAACATAGGAGAGATGGTTAACAAAGGGGTAGAACTAACCTTCAATACCAAAATTGTAGATAACGAAGGCGATGGTTTCAGATGGAACTTAGGAGCCAACTTCACTTCTCTAAAGAACGAAGTAACCAAGCTCTACGGTGGTAAGGATGTGATCTCAGGCAGCCGTATCATGCGTGAAGGAGAAGCCGCTAGAACTTTCTATATGAAGAAATGGGCAGGGGTAGATCCTCAAAATGGAGACCCACTATGGTATGTCAATGGAGAAGGCGGAGAAACTACCAATGATTACAATAAGGCCGGATATGGCCTGCAAGGAAGTGCTATGCCTACCTACTATGGTGGGGTGGATACCAAGCTCTCTTACAAGAACTTTACCCTTTCGGCTGATCTTACCTATTCAGGAGGAAATAAAATCGTAGATACTTTTGCTTCCTATGTCAATAGCGATGGTGGTTTATTGAGTTCTTATCCAGGAAATGGCTCTCAAGTGGGTAACTATTGGACACCTGAGAACAAAAATGCAAGAGACCCTAAACCTATATTGGGTAAAGGGAATAGAAATGCTACTAGCTTCTCTACCCGTTACCAATACAAGGGGGATTTCGTAAGATTGCAGACTGTTAGATTCTCTTATAGAGTGAAACCAGAGTTCTTGGATGGTACTTATCTTAAGGGATTGGAATTCTATGTGTTGGGTAACAATGTATGGACACATAATTTTGACAAGAACTATAAGGGAGACCCAGATTTGAATATCGGTGGAGAAACCTCTTTTACCCTTCCAACCTTGAGAACCTATAGCTTTGGTGTAAATGTTAATCTATAAAATACTAGAGAAATGAAAAAAATTATATATACCTCTCTTTTTCTTACAGGCGGTTTGCTGCTTACCTCATGCCGTAAGGACTTTACAGAGACCCAATTTTTCCAATCCAAACAAGCAGAACCCCTTAAAACTGTAGAGGAAGCCTCTTCCTTTGTCAATGGTACCTATGCCCAGATGAGAGTAAAGGAGTATTTAGGGGCTTATTACTTGGCCTATGGCGAAGTACGTTCTGATGAGATATATAATGATACAGGTGTAGGCCGCTTTAGAGCAGAGAGCCTTTATACAATGGATGCTAATAACGGAAATGCACGAGATACTTGGACAACAATCTATGGAGTGATTGCCAATATCAACAATGTGATCAATGCACCTGATAACCTTTCCTCTCAAAAAGCAGGAGGAGGGGCAGCTAATCCCAGTGAAGTTAAGGCTATAAAAGCACAAGCTTATGCGATTCGTGGTATGGCGTTCTTTGACCTACTTCGCCTCTATGGACAGAAGTATACAGGAGGTACCCTTGGCGTACCACTGCCCTTGCAGTACAACGCTTTGGCTAACACCACTCGTCCTACTATAGAGCAGACAGAAGCACAAATAGAGGCAGACTTTAACATGGCTATACAATTATTCCAAGAAGCTGCTACAGCACAGCGAAAAACGCTTGCAGGCTTGGTAAATACCACTGATAAGACCAAACTGTCTCCTATGGCGGTAAAGGCCTACCAGTCACGTTTTTACCTCTACAAAGGCGATTGGGATAAGGTAGCTACCCTTTCCAAGGAAATTATAGACTCACGCAAATATGAAGTAGTACCTGCAGCAGACCTATCAGCTTCCTTTGTAAAACCCAATACCAGCAATAGTATCTTTGAATTGGCTGTAGGAGTGAGTGGCTCTCTTGGTGCTTCAGGATATGGATACTTATTCAATAGTGGAGGCTATGGAACGCTCTTACCTACCGATTATGCACTAAGCCTCTTTGATAATGCAGATGCCAGAAGAAATCTCTTTGCAGGGAATAGTAGAGTTGGTTATTTCTTGAATGGGAAGTTCTCCGACCTACAATCCCAATCTAATCTAAAACTCGTACGCTATGAAGAGGTTTTGCTCAACGCTGCCGAGGCTTACCTTAACAAAGGAGACCAAACTACAGCACTTACCTACTATAATCGGCTCAGAGCACAAAGAGGATTTACAGCAGCACCAGCAACCTCTCTTACCCTTGAGGAACTCAAGAAAGAAAGACTAAGAGAACTCTTAGGTGAGGGCTTCCGCTATTGGGACTTACTCCGCTGGGGAGATGCTGTACCTCAATATGAAATCACAGGAGCGGTGGATCCTGCTAAGAATAGGACGGTACCTAATAAGGCTTTTGCTTTCCCTATTCCTCAAGCAGAGCGCAATAGTGAGTACAGCAATGTCCCTCAGAATGATGGATACTAAACGAAAAAGCAATCCCTTTATACTTTAGTTCGGAAAACTGTTCCATACAATGGAACAGTTTTCTCCTTTTTTTGAATATGTATTAAATATCAGATATTTTTTCTATGGATAAGTAACCCTGTAGAAATTATTGTTTTCATATTTAAAAATAGCTACTTTCTATTGTGTAAGAGATTAACAATCAGTCAGTTAAGTGTTAAGTAAATAAGAGTGGTATTTTATTTTTTATCTTGTAATTATTAATAGATTAAAAATCTATTTTTTTAAATAAATGCAAAAGATAATTCTGTTTAGAATATTTTTTGTAATTTTGCAGCGTCTTTAAAATAGTTGATATATGAGAATTAAAAAAGTTGCTTATCTGCTGCTCTTATTCTTAGGAGTATGTCAGTTGTCCCTCGCTCAGGAGCGTACTGTCTCTGGGGTGGTGAAGGACGAAAATCAAGAACCCCTATTCGGTGCCTCTGTTATCGTTAAGGGTTCTACCAAAGGGGTCTCTACCGATGAGAACGGTACTTACTCCCTCAAGGTAAAAGAGGGGGAAGTTTTGGAGTTCTCTTCCATCGGGTACAAGACCCAAGACCATAAGGTAACGGGTAAGACCCGAAAATTGGATGTGGCCTTACTCTTGGACGTAGAAGAGATTGACGAGTTTGTCTTCGTCGGTTTCGGTCAGAAACAAGCGGTGAAGGAGGCCACAGGTTCCATAGGAAAAGTGGATAATGTCTCCAACAGTGCGGCTGCCTCTGTAGATAAAGCCCTTTCGGGTAAGGTAGCAGGGGTGCAAGGAGGGGTTACCTCTGGACAACCTGGGGGTAATGCCAACCTACGTATTCGTGGACAGGCCTCTGTCAATGGGCGTAACAACCCTATCTATATCATTGACGGGGTACGTGTGAACCAAGGAAATCACTCCCAAGGAGATACTTTCTCTACCAACGTGCTAGCCAACCTCAACGACGATGATATAGAGAGTGTAACTGTCCTCAAGGATGCCGTTTCTACAGCCGTATATGGGGCAGATGCTGGTACAGGGGTGATTATTATCACTACCAAATCAGGTAAAAAAGGTGATGCTAAGTACAATCTAAGCAGTGAAGTAGGTCTGGTCTCTCGTGCTTCAGCAGGAGAAGAACTCCTTACCACAACCCAGTGGCTTAGTATCCTATATGATTCCTATCTTAACTCTGAAGAAGGAGCGGCTGCTTTTCCCAACAATGACAAAACAGCGCTCTTGGCTGCTCTTAATGCAGGTACTCTGACAGGAGATATAGGGGAGTCCTTGCAAGAGCTTTACAATAACAGACATATCAATACTGACTGGCGAAAAATCACCGAGAATGCTGCTGCTCTTATGCAGAAAATCAATGCTTCTGTATCGGGAGGAAATGAAAAGTTAAGCTACTACTCCTCTGTAGGATATTATAACCAAGATGGTATCGTGAAATCAACAGGATTTCACCGTGTAACTAACTCTAACCGAATCAATTATAAAGCAAGTGATCGCCTTACGTTGGCTACCGATATTCAGCTCTCTTATGGGCAAACCGTAACCCAGCTTGATGGGGCTAACTATGGAAACCCTATCTTAGGGCAATACCTCTTGCAGCCTATTGATAGAGCTTATAATCCCGATGGTACTTACAACTATGGGGTTAATGGGGAATTGAGGAATGGACTCCACAATGTGGCTGCCCTACAAGGCATCAACCAGTATAAGGCTGAAACAGTCAGAGGCTTTGGTAACTTCCAAGCCGATTACAAGATTTGGGACAACCTTACTTATAAGTTTGTTTTCGCCCCTGAGTATATAGACCTTACCCAAAAGAGTTACCTCTCTCCCTTACATGGTGATGGGAAAGAAACCAGAGGAGAAAGTACTTGGTATACCACTCGTATCTTTAGCTTCAACGTACAGAACATTCTCTCCTATGATTTTAAGATCAAGGATAAGAACAATTTCTCTGTGAATCTGATCCAAGAGGCTTACCGTACCGATAAGCAAGTCTTAGGAGCTAAAGCACAACAGGTAGGTTCCGATAAGCTCAAATCTTTGTACAACTTTATCTCTCCTGTAGCTACTACAGGTACTGACAATGTGGATTCTCGTGGCGGTTATGCACTCACTGCTCACTATGACTATGATAAGTTCTTCCTACTTGACCTCTCTGGCCGTCAAGACCGTGTGTCCAACTTCTGGACAGATAACCAGACAGGTTACTTTGGTTCTGTAGGGGTAGGGGTGGATTTTGCCCGTTTGGAAGCACTCAAACAATGGAAGAAGATATCCCAATTGAAACTCTCAGCCTCCTATGGACAAGTAGGTAACTTGGTGGATGTTTCTCCTTATGCGCTATACCGATATAGTTACAACTATAACAATGCCCCAGGGGCTTATCCTGTAGGGGTAAATAATAAGGACTTGCGTTGGGAAACACTCTCTCCTCTCAATATTGGTTTTGACTTAGGGTTGTTCAAGGACAGAATTACCTTGTCTGTGGCTTACTTTAATAAGCAAACCAAGGATATGATCTTTGCCTCTCCACTTTCTATTGCTCAAGGGGCTTATGATGAAAAGACAGAGGATGCAGTAAGATTCATCAATATAGGGGAAATGGTCAACAAAGGACTTGAATTTACGCTCAATGCCAAAATACTTGAAAGCGAAAACGGACTTAACTGGAGCCTTGGTGGAAATATCAGTACACTAAAGAATGAGGTTACCAAGATGTATGATGAGAATGATATCATCACAGGTCGTCGTATTATCCGTAAGGGAGAAGCAGTGAACTCTTTCTACCTTAAGAAATGGGCAGGTGCCAATCCTGAAAACGGAAATCCTCGCTGGTATATCAATGGAGAAGGAGGAGCGACCACAGAAAACTATAATGAGGCTCACGAAGCTATACAAGGTAGCGCCATTCCTACCCTATATGGTGGATTTGATACCAAGCTCTCTTATGAGAACTGGACACTCTTGGCACAATTCTCTTATGGTTTTGGGAACAAAATCTATGATGCTTTAGGCCAATTCGGACGTAGCGATGGTAGAATTACCCATATCTACCCAGGTTACAAGTCTCAGTATAACAACTATTGGACACCTGAGAACCGCAACTCCGACCATCCAAAACCTATATGGGGTGAAAATACAGGTTCTACAGCTGTTTCCTCACGCTTCTTATACAAAGGCGACTACTTGCGCTTACAGACTGTAAAGCTCTCTTACAAACTCAAAACTGAATGGTTAGAGAAGACATATTTCAAGGGCTTAGAGTTCTATGCCTTAGGCGACAACCTTTGGACACATAACTTTGATAAGAACTTCAAGGGAGACCCTGACTATTCAGTAGGAGGACAAACAGCATTTGGACTTCCTTCCCTTAGAACCGTAAGTTTTGGAGTAAATGTTAACCTATAATACTGATTTACAATGAGAAAAATTATATATACCCTCCTTTCTCTTACTACAGGCTTTGCACTGACCTCCTGCAGTAAGGACTTTACAGAAACCCAATTTCACCAAGGGGAACAAATGGCACCGCTCAGCTCCGTAGAGCAGCTTACCTCTTTTGTCAACGGGACTTATGTGAAAATGCGTGATGTCAATTACTTAGGCACCTACTATCGCGCCTATGGGGAAGTACGCTCCGATGAGATGTACAACACCGAGAAGACGGGTCGTCTCTTAGGGGTCTCTACTTATACGATGAAGACGACCGAACAAGAGGCAGAAAGTACTTGGAAGGCTATCTATAGGGTAATTGGAAATGCCAATATTGCTATCAATGCAGCTGATAACCTCACTTGGGGAGGCAGCAACGACCCCGTAGAAACAGCCAATGAGATTAAGCGACTCAAAGGGCAAGCCTATACCATACGTGCCTTAGCGCTTTTTGACTTGCTTCGCCTCTATGGTCAGCAATATGCTGGGGGTACTCTAGGGGTGCCTATACCATTGCAGTACGATCCTAATGCCAGCTCTACTCGTGCCACTGTAGCACAGACAGAGGCACAGATAGAAAGCGACCTTAATCGAGCCAATGCCTTATTTGAGGCCATAGGAGATGTGGTAGAGCAGACCAGTTCATCCGAGAAAAACTATATTTCTCCCTTGGCGCTCAAGGCCATCGCTTCTCGTTACTACCTCTACAAAGGCGATTATGCCAAAGTAGCTGAACTCTCCGAAGAGATTATCTCTTCAGGAAAGTATGCCGTAGCGGCCAAAGATGATTTGCAAGGAACTTTCTCCAAACCCGATGCGGAAAATAGCGTCTTTGAACTTACCGTAGGTACTACCAGCTCTTTGAGCTCTGATTCTTATGACTTTTTAGTACACTACTCCCCAGGTTATGCACAATTGGCAGTATCTGAGCAGGCAGTAAATCTTTATGAAGCAGGAGATGTGAGAAAGAATCTGATTACCTCAGGTAGATTAGGAGGACAAACTAAGTATTTTCTTAATAATAAGTTCTATGGTACACAAGGAAGTAATAATATCAAGGTCATTCGTTACGAAGAGGTCTTACTCAATGCCATAGAAGCCCATCTCAATACCGATGACCCAGCAGGTACAGGTCATAAGACCAAGAGGTATTACAACACGCTCCGCCACGAAAGAGGCCTTTCGGATGTTAGTGCTGTAACCTTAGACGATCTTAAGAAAGAGCGTGTAAGAGAGCTCGTAGGTGAAGGACAACGCTATTGGGATTTGCTCCGCTGGGGAGCAGCTATTCCGCAGCTTAACAGTGCAGGCAATGTTGTCCGAAGCCGAAATATAGGAGATAAGCTACTGGCATTCCCTATACCTAAGTCTGAAGTAGATAGTCCTAACAGTGGCGGAGTGTCTCAAAACGAAGGATATTAAACGTTATACATTTCTTATATCATTCATCATTCTTCAAAAAACCGTTCCCTATAGGGGAGCGGTTTTTTTCTTAAATAAGAGCGGTTGATTTTTTATCAAAGAAAAACATTTTTATAGGTTTTTCTTTGATTTTTTTTTCTTACCTTTGACGGCTAAAAAATGTCTCTTCTCCAATAGTGAGAGAAGAGACCCAATAGCCGACAATAGTATATATTTATTTAACATAGATAAAAGGTTTTACGATGGGATTTTTTGATTTCTTAACAGAAGAGATAGCCATTGACTTAGGGACAGCAAACACACTTATTATTCACAAGGATAAGGTGGTAGTGGATAGCCCTTCCATAGTGGCTCGTGATTTAAGCACTAATAAGATTATTGCAGTAGGTAGAGAAGCACAACTGATGCAGGGAAAGACCTACGAACGTATCAAGACCGTTCGCCCGCTTAAGGATGGGGTTATTGCCGACTTCGACGCCTCCGAACAGATGATTAATGCTTTCATCAGAAGTATTCCGCCGCTTAAAAGGCGCTTCTTCTCTCCTTCGCTTAAGATAGTGGTATGTATCCCTTCAGGTATTACCGAGGTGGAAATGCGTGCTGTACGAGAATCTTGTGAAAGGGTCAATGGTAAGGAGATCTTTCTTATCTATGAGCCTATGGCCGCTGCCATTGGGATAGGCCTAGATATCATGCAGGCCAAAGGTAATATGATTATTGATATAGGGGGCGGTACGGCCGAGATTGCGGTGATTTCCTTAGGAGGCATTGTTTGTGATAAGTCTGTAAAGATTGCAGGGGATGTCTTTACCAACGATATCATCTACTACATGCGTACCCGTCATAACCTTTATATAGGGGAGACAACAGCTGAGAATATCAAGATCAACACAGGCGCAGCTATTGAAGATATAGATTCTCCACCTGATCCTATGCTTGTACAAGGGCGCGACCTACTTACAGGAAAGCCCAAGCAGGTAGAAATCTCCCATCGTGAAGTGGCCAAAGCCTTGGACAAATCTATCCTGCGTATAGAGGACGCTATTATGGAAACACTTTCCCAGACGCCACCAGAGCTCGCCGCCGATATCTACAATACAGGTATTTATATGGCAGGAGGAGGCTCCATGCTTCGTGGGCTTGATAAGCGTATTTCTATGCGTACCGACTTGCCTGTATATGTAGCCGAAGATCCACTACGTGCTGTGGTAAGAGGAACAGGAATTACACTCAAAAATATAGAGAAGTTCAAAACTATCTTGATGAAATAGATGCGGCTGATTTTATTGTTTTTTAAGCGACAAAAAGATTTCCTGCTTTTCCTGCTTTTATTTGCTTTTTCTTTTTCCTTTGTGCTCGGAGGGAATTCTTTCCAGCAGTCCAAGTTCCTATATATAGCCTCCGATGTAGTAGGGGATATCTATCTCTTGCGCAGTGGGGTACAGGAGTATTTCTCTCTCAAGCAGCAGAACGAACAGTTGACCAAAGAGAACAAACAGTTGCACGAACAGTTGCTCAGAGAGCGCGCCCAGAAGTTGGAACAGCTTTCTAAGGATCCTATACTGTTGTACTCCCCAGAGCAATATGCCGTCTATAGGGCGGAGGTGATTAAGAATAGTTGTCATCTGTCCAAGAACTATTTGATAATAGACAAAGGACTACGCGATAGTATCCGTGAGGATATGGGAGTGGTTTCTCCCAGAGGAATTGTAGGAATCATAGACAAGGCAACCACGCGGTATGCCTCGGTGCAGTCTGTCCTTAATACACGTTCTAAAATCAGTGCAACTCATAAGAAATCGGGCTATTATGGTACCCTCTCTTGGGATGGGAAAGACCCTACCATAGTGCAACTGACCGATATACCTAGCCTAGCACCTATTTCTGTAGGTGACTCCATTGTTACCGCAGGTCATTCGAGTATATTCCCCAAAGGGATTCCTATAGGGCGTGTACTTAGTGTCAATGCCAATACACGGGATAACTCCCTACTCTCCCAAGTGAAGTTGTTTACCGATATGCAACAGCTGCAACATGTGTATATTATCAAAAACAAAGACCAAGTCCCTATCCAACAATTAGAAGAACAGATACAAGAGCAAGCCAATGAATAGTTTGTCTTATATTTTACAGCTCATAGGCTGGGTACTTTTGCAAGGCATACTGCTGAACAACATGAACCTGTTCGGGTATGCCAATCCTGCTTTATACCTGCTTTTCTTTATGACCTATCCTGCGGTAGCCGATAGGGCACTTTTGCTGCTATTGGCCGCCCTCTCTGGTCTTGCTATAGATGCACTCTCCAACACTAGTGGACTTTATAGTTGTGCGACCCTTTGTGTGGTCTTTCTTCGTCCTTTGCTCATTCGCTTGTTCTTCGGGCAGAGTTTTGAAGACCAACCGGTCAATCTGTTACAAGTAAGCTCTACCCTGCGAGTGCTTTATGTACTTTCTTTCTCGCTAATCTTTCATCTGATTTTCTCTCTATTAGATACCTTCCAGTGGCAGCTATGGCTCTATTGCTTGAAAAAGACCTTGATCAATGTAGCCTTTACTACCATTGTTTGTCTATTAGTAGCACTGCTTGTCTCAAGTCGTAAAGAAGTGAAGTATTAATACATTAAAGATCAATCCCATGTTAGCCAAATTCAAAGTATCCAATTTTAAAAGTTTTCAAGATGATTTTCAGTGGGATCTTACCTCTAGGGAAGATAGATATGATTTCAATGAAAATTGTATAAAGAATCATCTTGTTCGCAGTGCTATTGTATATGGTAAGAATGGAGTAGGAAAATCTAACTTGGGTTTTGCTATTTTTGATATAGTGGAGCATCTGACCGATAAGAGAAAGAGCGAATTGGATTATAACCATTACATGAATGCCTATAGCAAAGAAAATTATGTAGCATTCTATTACGAATTTGTGATTGATGATATAAAAATAGTGTATAAATACAGGAAAAAGGACTATAAAACCATTATCTATGAAGAATTGTTAATGGATAATGTATGTTTAGCTTATATTGATAGGCAAAAAAGTAATAAAGCACTTGTAAGGTTTAAAGGAGCGGAGACTTTAAATACTGATTTGGCTGATAACTATGAAATATCTGTGCTGAAATATGTAAAGAATAATGCGGTATTAGAGGAAAATGTGATAAATACAGTGTTCAAAAAGTTTTTACTCTTTGTAGATAGAATGCTATTCTTCCGTACGCTCAGAGATACTAACTATATAGGCCTTGAGACAAAAGAAGGTTCTATAACAGAAGATATAATCAAAAGGAATAATGTAGCTGATTTTCAAAATTTTTTAAATAGAGCAGGAATAGAATGCAAATTGAAGGTAGTCAATACGCTAAATAAGCAAGTGTTAGCTTTTGATTTTGAAAATAAGAGTATTCCTTTCTGGGATATAGCTTCCACAGGAACAGAATCTTTGGCCTTATTCTATCTTTGGTTTCAGGATATACGAGAGCAAGGGAAGGTCTCTTTCCTATTTGTAGATGAGTTTGATGCTTTTTATCATTTTGAGCTTTCCAAACTCATTGTAGAAGAACTTAAAAACACACAGGTACAGTTTGTTCTTACCACTCACAACACCTCTATAATGACCAATGATTTATTACGTCCTGATTGTTATTTTCTAATGGATAAGCGGTCAATTGTTTCTTTAGCCAATGCTACAGACAAGGAACTGAGAGAAGCGCATAATCTTGAAAAAATCTACAAAAGTAATGGATTCCACATCGCATAAAATTCTTTTTGTAATGGAGGGAGCCAAAGAGGAAGTTGTAGTAAAGAGTCTTCAGGAAAACTTCTTTGTAGGCAGAACAATGATTACTTGTGTATTTGGTACAGTAATCTACGCACTATATAATGAGATAAAGCAAGACGCTTCTTTAGATGTTTTTTCTATTTTGAAAAAGCGTATAAGGGACTTAAAGGATTATAACCGAGATACTTTCTCTGAAATTTATCTCTTCTTTGATTATGATGCACATGCCTCCAATGCTTCTCCTGTTAAGCTGGAGGCACTACTGAAAACCTTTGATAATGAGACAGAAAACGGCAAGCTCTATATCAGTTATCCTATGTTAGAGGCACTGAAGCATTACAATAATTGGCAGGATTTCAAAGATAAAATAGCAGCGTGTACACCTGATTATAAAAGGATAGTCAATAAAGAATGTGCTCAGAAGTATATTGATTTTAAGACCTATAACAAAGAGACATGGAAAGCACTTATCATGGCACATCTTTGTAAGATGAATTATATAGTGTTAGGCCTTTATCAGTATCCTATAAAATATTTCTCCCAATTACTTATTTTTGAGAAGCAAAAAGAAAAATATGCCATAACTCAAAAGAAAGTAGGTGTACTGAGTGCGATACCTATTTTCCTGTATGAGTATTATGGTATAGAGAAAACCAAAACAATTATTCTCTAAACATTCCTTGTTTTTTTCGTATTATTTTTGTAACTTTGCGCTCCCAATGAAAAAGAGGAAGCTACATATTCGTATCTTTGCTTTTTTACTGCTATTGAGCATGTTAAAAATAGCTTTTCCTGTCGGTGAATTTTTCCATAATCACCACTCAGGAAAGGAATTATGTACCTATGCACATGGTAAAAAGTGCGAACATGATACCCATATCTCGCAGGCGGAAAAGCATCACGACTGCATGTTTTTCCAGTTGCACCAAAGTTTCGTCTTTACTACTTTTGTCTATCATCTTCTATCAACGAATGATGCCCTTGTGTTTTTCTTAAAAGAAGAAAAAACACAATCTTCTTCTATTCAACTCCTCTTAAGAGGCCCTCCTTTTTATAATGTTTAATGATTCAATGATTAGTGATTAATAACCAAGTTTTCGTTAGGCTATTAATCATAGGGCATTATTGACCTTAATCATTAATCATTATTGACCTTAATCATTATTGGCATTAATCATTAATCATTATGAAAAAGCTATTAAGTCTTTTTCTATTAGCCATGGGCTTTTCCCTCTATGGGCAAGAGACCCTCAGCCTAATAGTAGAAGACAAAGCAGGGCAGCCCTTGCCCAGTGCGGTTGTCCATTTCGTAGGAAAGCACTTTGTAAGTGATACCAAAGGTAGGGTGAATATTCCCAATTTAGCCAAAGGGAAATATCCTATCAAGGTGAATTACTTAGGTTTTTTGGACTACGAGGCAATCGTTGCCATTCCTGCTGTTAATCCTTATAAAGTGGTCATGCAGGAGGAAGTCAATCAGCTTGCAGGAACAACCCTTATTGGACATGTAGCCAAACCTGTAACAGCCTCTGTGGCTATAGATAAGCCCAAGCTCCAACAGAAATCAGGCGAGGAGTTAGCCAAAGTACTCACTACAGTGGCGGGGGTTTCCATGATACAAACGGGAGCTACTATAGCCAAACCTGTTATTCATGGGCTACATAGTAACCGTATTTTGATTCTCAACAACGAGGTGCGCCAAGAAGGACAGCAATGGGGGGCTGACCATGCCCCTGAGATAGACCCTGCTGTAGCCGATAAGATTACGGTGATCAAGGGTGCCGATGCGGTGCGTTATGGCTCCGATGCCTTGGGAGGCGTAGTGGTGATTGCACCAAACCAGCTTCCTTATGGTGATGGGCTACATGGGCAGCTCTCTCCTTCCTTTGCCTCCAATGGACGAAAGTCGGCCACAACCCTCAAGCTGGAAAGTGGGCTGCCTGGGCTGCTCCACTGGGCATGGCGTGTGCAGGGAACGCTCAAGCGTTCGGGTGATGTACACACAGCCGATTATATGCTGAACAATACCGCTGCTGCCGAGGCCAACTTTTCCGCAGCTATAGGTATGCGACAGGAAGCAGGTAGTACCGAGTTGTTCTATAGTCGATATGAGAATGAGAGTGGTGTCTTTTATGGATCACATATAGGCAACTTGGATGACCTATTAGCACGCTTTGAAATTGGTCGGCCACTTACCACCTATCCTTTTTCCTATAGTATAGAAGCTCCTAAGCAGAAAGTTATACATCATCTGCTCAAGGCTAAGGCTTACTATTTTCTTCCTTTCGGAGGAAAACTCACAGCCCAATATGCTTTCCAAAAGGATATTCGACAGGAATTCAGTGTGCGCCGATTGGATAGAACGCGTATTCCAGCCCTTAATATGTGGTTAACTACCCATCTGGCGGAGGTCTTTTGGGAGAATATAGATACCCAACATTGGAAAACTTTGGTAGGAGGTAGTTTTTCCTTACAAGATAACTATAACCAACCTGGAACGGGAGTGGTACCTGTGATTCCCAACTTTGCTTCAGTGGGCTATGGGGCTTTTGCAATAGAGAAGTATCATAAGGACAATTGGAATGCTGAGGCGGGTTTGCGTTATGACTATAAGTACCTCAGTGCCGATGGCTATGATATGTATTCCCAACGCTATGGGGGCGAACATGATTTTCATAATATCACCTATAGCTTAGGGGGAGCATGGCAGGCAACTCCTCACATGGCACTCAGTAGCAACATAGGCGTGGCCTGGAGAGCACCTCAGGTCAACGAACTCTATAGCAGTGGCTTGCATCACGGAGCGGGGACTTATAATCTGGGTGAGGCCTCACTGAGTCCTGAAACAGGCGCCAAATGGATTACCTCTCTAAGCTATACCCACCCAGAGAGAGGTATATATCTTACAGCCGATGCCTATGTACAGCTCATTAAGAACTATATCTATGACTATCCTACAGGGGAGACACGCACCTTGTTCTCTGGGGTATATCCTATATTCCAGTATACCCAAGCCGATGCCCTCTTCCGTGGAGTTGATATAGATGCTTCACTAAGGCTTGCTCAGTGGGGAGCGTTCGCTCAGCGTCTTTCCTATGGACTACGGGGGGCGGTAGTCTTTGCCAATGAGCTAAAGACAGATAGGTATTTCCCTTTTATACCTGCCCCACGCCTGAGCCAGTCTTTGGAATGGAAAGCCCAACCCAAAGGCTTATTTCAGACTTTGGAAGCAAGTATAGGCCATACCTTTGTAGCCAAGCAGACGCGCTTTGAGCCTTCTCAGGAACTGGTAGCCACCACCCCCGATGCCTATCATCTCTTTGAGGCAGCCATAGGAGGTACCATAGCCATAGCAGAGCAGCAGACCCTCTCGGTACGGCTCTCCTGTGAAAACCTTTTCAATCAGCTATATAAGGAATACACCAATCGTTTCCGCTATTACGCCCACGACTTAGGGCGCAATGTATATCTGAGGTTGAATTATAATTTTTAATTTAGAAATAAAATGAAAAGAATATTACATTATTTAAAAGCTATTAGTCTGGTAACTTTACTATGTTTTGTTATGGATAGTTGTAGTAAAGATAACACCAAACCTGCCCCTCCTACTGATGAAACAAAGGATAGAGGACATGAAATGCCTGATAGGGTACAGTTTGTTATTACAGATTTGACTACAAAACAAGTACAAGAACGTATAGCAGACAAATCACCCAAAGGAATAGTGTATAATATAACGGAACCTATCAAATGGCAAATAGGACATCAGTACCGTTTTGAAATAGTGTATTACAACAATGGTTCACGGATGAATCATGAGTTTGTAAATGATCAAATGGCACCAATTCACCAACACTTCTTTCAGTTATACCAGGGTAACTACCCCAAAAATGAAGAAGGAAGAACAGCTATGGTAACCGCTATGAACAAAATGGTAAGTTATCAGTATCAAGATACGGATCCGGAAAATGCTAACTATGGAGAACAAGGAGTAACTTTACGTTTGCGTAAGTGGGATGGAAAGAATCCAAAGCAACCCGACCCAATTGGACTAAAAGGGGTCTTTTATATCAAGGATGAAGCTACAACTGGAGACTATCAATTACGTATCAAGTTGGCTCACTTCCTTATAGCTAATAAACTTAATCCTAAAACGCAAGAGGAACGTCCTTATAATATAGTGGAGTATTCTAATGCCTTTCAATTAGACTCGGATATGACACTTCCTATTCAAATCATACATTAAATTATAAACCCTTTAAATATTAAGAACGATGAAAAAAGTATATCACATCTTAAAAATCAGTTTGTTTCTGCTATTTGTAGTAGTAACACTAAATGCTTGTAATAAAGAAGAAAGCACAACCAATACGTCAGATCTTGCATGGAGCAAGCTTGAAGTACGTTTTACCAAAGGACATTCTCATGGATATTTTCATGGGAATCCTGATTATCCTGTAAAATATCTTAAAACAGTACAACGTTTCTATTTTGAGAACAAAAATGGGGTAATAACACCCGCTGCTGATAACCCTACTGCTATTCGTTGGGAAGGGGCTAATGTACAAGAAGACCATCATGATGATGGCGATGAAGAAGATCATGATCATGATCACCACCACCACCATAGTACAGGAGTGAGCTTATATGGTATAGAACTTATTTTCTATGATAAAGATGGTAAGCGTGTTAATACACAACTAAGTACAGGCGAAGCTCCTAAACACTATCAATTCTTCTTTAAGGCAGATAATTTTGCAGCTATAGCAGATAATACTACAGTACCTACCCAAGCAGAGGCACTTGATTACAAATATCGAGATACCAATCCTGAAGATCTCTATATTAAAGGAGGAAAAAATATTGATAAGAATCCCAATGCTCCTAAAGGAGTGCTTAGAGACGAAAAAATAGGTCTAAAAGGCTTCTTTGAGGTTAAAAGAACCTATATAAATTTTGATTTACATATTATATTAGGTTATTTTGATTCTAAACCAGCTGATCTAAGTTATAATATAGTACCTGCTAATAAAAAATTAGATATAAAAATTCCTATCCATATCTATACAGATATTCTGCAGGAAGATAAATTAGTGCAAGATGCTATGCGTGAGTTTGGAGCAACTAAGGAGGAAATAGAAAAAGACCAAAATGATATTTTAGCCTCTGATCTTTCTCCTGAAAGTAGTGGTACCTTCTTATAAATAGACTCAAAAGGATAAAAGTACAGAGTATATATTGTAGGGGCGAATGACAATTCGCCCTTACTGTTTTTAGTCCTAACTCTAAAAGACCAAATACTAATCATTAATCAGTTATTAAAGAATCTTAATTTTATTCATAAATAAAACTTAAACTTAGCTACTAATTCATTTTTTTATTTTACTTTTGCGAAAAATTCGGTATGAAAGGAATTATTTTAGCAGGAGGTTCAGGCACAAGGCTTTACCCTATCACCAAAGGGGTTTCCAAGCAGTTGCTACCTATCTATGATAAACCTATGATTTACTATCCGTTATCGGTGCTTATGCTCTCTGGTATTAGAGATATACTCATTATAACTACCCCTGAGGATGCCGCAGCTTTCCATCGTTTGCTTGGAGACGGAAGTCAATGGGGACTTAATCTTTCTTATGCTGTACAGCCTTCACCTGATGGTTTGGCGCAGGCCTTTATCATCGGAGAGGAATTTATCGCAGGGGATGATGTGTGCTTGATCTTAGGAGATAATATCTTCTATGGACAGTCCTTTTCTCAAATGCTCTCTCAGGCAGTAGTCAATGTGCAAGAGGAGCAAAAGGCAACCGTCTTTGGCTATTATGTAAAAGATCCTGAGCGCTATGGCGTGGCTGACTTTGATGCGGAAGGTAATGTTCTTTCAATAGAAGAAAAACCTAAAGATCCAAAGTCCAATTATGCTATTGTAGGCCTATATTTCTATCCTAACAAAGTGGTAGAGGTAGCCAAACAGATAAGGCCTTCTGCACGAGGAGAATTGGAGATTACTTCAGTAAACCAAGCATTCCTCCAAGCAAAAGAACTTAAAGTGCAACTCCTGGGTCGTGGTTTTGCTTGGCTGGACACAGGTACACATGATTCTCTGACCGAGGCAACCAACTTTGTAGAGACCTTGGAAAAACGACAAGGATTGAAAATCTCTTGTTTGGAAGAGATTGCTTACCGAAAAGGTTGGATTAGTAAGGAAAAGCTCAAGGAACTGGCCCAGGAGCTCTCTAAGAATGGTTATGGGCAGTATTTGTTAGACTTAGTAAAATAAATCTAAATAGCTAAAAATGAATATTATACAGACAGATATAGAAGGAGTTGTTATCATAGAACCCAAAGTCTTTGCCGATGAGAGGGGCTATTTCTTTGAATCTTTCTCTCAGCAAAGATTTATAGAAAACGTGTGTAGTACCACCTTTGTGCAAGACAACGAATCCAAATCTACCTATGGGGTACTTAGAGGCTTGCACTTTCAAAAGCCACCTTATGCACAGTCTAAACTTGTTAGAGTAGTTAGTGGTGCCGTATGGGATGTAGCAGTAGATATACGCGAAGGGTCGCCTACCTTTGGGCGTTATGTAGGGGTAGAGCTTACAGGGGAGAACAAGAGACAGTTCTTTATACCGCGCGGTTTTGCTCATGGTTTTGTAGTGCTAAGTCCAGAGGCAGTTTTCCAATATAAGTGTGATGCTTATTATGCACCCGCCCATGAGGGTAGTGTTCTTTGGAGCGATGCGACTATTGCCATAGATTGGAAAATTCCAACAAAAGATATCATTCTGTCTGAAAAAGACAAGCAAAGTCCTCTTCTAAAGGGAGCTTGGTTATTTGATTACAAAGAAAAATTATATTAAAACATATATGAAAAATATACTCATCACAGGAGCAAGTGGACAACTTGCTATGGAAATTCACCAAGAATTACCTAAGTCCGCTACAAATCACTATATTTTTACCACAAGAAATGAGTTGGACGTAACCAATGTAGACAAGATCAATGCTTTCTTTAAAAAGCATAACATAGAGCTTGTGATCAATTGCGCTGCTTATACCAATGTCAATGGTTCTGAGATAGATAAAGAAACAGCCAACTTGGTCAATCACTTGGCTGTAAAAAATATCGCCCAAGCGTGTACAGAACACAAGAGCGCTTGTATTCACCTCTCTACCGATTATGTATTTGCAGGAGATAAGAATACCCCTTATACAGAAACCGATGCCACTTCTCCTCTAGGAGCTTATGGACAAACGAAGTTATTGGGAGAGAGTGCGTTGCAACATTCCGATATTGATTTCTTAATCCTAAGAACCTCTTGGCTTTACTCTGCCTTTGGAAACAATTTTGTAAAAAATATCTTGCGTATCAGCAAAGAACGCAAAGAACTCAAAGTGGTATTTGATCAGGTAAGTACACCTACTTATGCCAAAGACTTAGCACGCTTTATTATCTTTGTGATTGAAAATAAGCTATATAGGGGCAGACAAGATGTATATCACTTCTCTAATGAAGGGGTGTGCTCTTGGTACGATTTTGCTGTAGAAATACTCAAGCTTGCCGGTAGCGATTGCAAGGTAATTCCTTGTAGAACAGAAGATTTCCCAACACCTGCAGCGCGTCCTGCCTATTCTGTATTGGATAAAAACAAACTCAAAACGGATTTCAATTTCTTCATTCCTTACTGGAGAGATTCTTTAATATCCTTGATGTCTCAAAATACCTCATTAATATAATATGAAGCATATTTTAATCACTGGCGGAGCAGGCTTTATCGGGGCTAACTTCGTAGTGTATTTTGCACAGAAATATCCCGATTATCATTTGGTAAATTTAGACAAACTCACTTATGCAGGGGATTTGGCTAACCTTACCGAGGTAGAACATGCTCCTAACTATACTTTTGTAAAGGGGGATATCTGTGATAGAAAACTCATAGAGTCTCTCTTTAAGCAATATGATTTCCAAGGAGTGATTCACTTTGCAGCCGAATCACATGTGGATAACTCTATTGCTAATCCTGATGCATTTATCACCACCAATATACATGGGACTTTTACCCTCTTGGATGTAGCACGGCACCACTGGATGGAGGCTCCTTTTGTAGTCAAAGAAGCCTACAAAGGGGCGCGTTTTCACCATATCTCTACCGATGAGGTATATGGTACTTTGGGGGAGATAGGTCTCTTTACCGAGACAACTCCTTATGCGCCTAATTCACCTTATAGTGCCTCCAAAGCCTCTTCGGACATGATTGTCAGGGCTTACTTCCATACTTATGGTATGAATGTAACTACTTCCAATTGCTCTAATAACTATGGGCCTAAGCAGCATAAGGAAAAACTGATTCCTACTATTATTCGCAAGGCCCTACAGGGAGAAGCTATTCCTATCTATGGAGATGGAAAGAATGTGCGCGACTGGCTTTATGTCTTAGACCATTGTACAGGGATAGACTTAGTCTTCCACAAAGGAAGAGCAGGGGAGACCTATAATATAGGCGGGCGCAACGAACGTGATAACCTCTTTATTGCAGGGCATATCTGTGAATTGTTAGATCAAAAACGCCCCTTGGCAGAAGGCAAGTCTTACAAAGACCTGATTACCTTTGTCAAAGACCGTGCGGGACACGACCGTCGCTATGCTATTGATGCTACCAAACTCGAAACCGAACTTGGCTGGCGTGCTCAGGAAAACTTTGAAACAGGGATTGTCAAGACCATTGATTGGTACCTCTCTTATTTTAAGGATTTGCTATAGCCACAGTGGCTTTTTTATTATGAAAGATATTGTCAAAGGCTACTTATGTGCCTTTATCTCGGCATTTACCTATGGACTGATTCCGCTTTTTATGATTCCTATCAAGAAAGCGGAAGCATTCTCGGTAGATGCCACTCTTTTTTACCGCTTCCTAATCGCCAGCGGATCTATTCTCTTATTTCTTTTCTATCAGAAGGAAAGGCTTCGTATAAGTTTTCGTGAAGGACTTATTATGAGTGTCTTGGGCTTGCTCTATGCGCTTTCAGCAGAGTTTCTATTCTTAGCTTATGACTACCTCAGCCCAGGGATTGCTTCTACTATCTTTTTCTGTTATCCGATTATTGTAGCTTTGGTATTAGTGCTCTTCTATAAGGAGAGGATTACCTTGCCAACAATACTCTCTCTACTCTTGGTAGTGGTCGGGGTAGGAGTGCTGAGTATCAAGGAGGGGGCTGTTATCAACTATATAGGGTTGGGTATCTCTTTGCTTGGTGCTTTGGTATATGCGCTTTATATCTTAATTATCAATAAGGTACGTATAGAAGCCTCAGGAGTGAAAGTCTCTTTCTATTCCATGTTGTTTTCTTCGCTGTATTTCTTAGTCAAAGCGCTTATCTTGGGAAGAAGCATTGCGATTCCTTCCTTATCCTTAGCAGGAGACATTACTTTATTTGCCCTTGTTACTACGTCCCTTTCCTTAGTAGCCTTAGTGTATGCAGTACGCTATATAGGCTCTACTCCTACGGCGATTATGGGGGCCTTTGAGCCTATTGTGGCGGTACTTATCAGTGTGGGACTCTTCGGAGAAGCACTTACCTCCTCCTTGGTGATAGGCGGTGTGGTTATCATCACTGGGGTACTGATAGATATTGTCTTTAGAAAGCATTAAATAAGGCACTAACATTCTTCTGGATAAAAAGTCCAACCTTTTAGTTTCTCCTTCTTATACTTCTTCATAAAAGCTTCCTCTACCCATATGCTACGAAGGCTATCCTTGTTATAGAAAAAAGTGCCTTCTTTAGAGTGATTCGTGATATGTAGTAACTTGTGCTCTGTTTCTATAAGGGTATTATTGGAATATATCTTCGCAGGCACCCACTCAAATGTCCCTGAACACTGTTTTTCAAAGAAATCCATAGCTCTTTTGTTTAGCAAATAGATATAGACTTTATCAATGGATATACAATCCCATTTGGCAGCAATAGCTTCGAAGTCAGTAAAGTCAATCCGAATGTTCAAGTGTATAGGTTCAGGATCTTCGAACATAATATAATCGGCAATAGAACCTTTTACAGACTGAAAAGCACCGTATGCTCTACTTGGGTAATTGTTGGAAGTGCTTATGGTATATAGCATTTTTCTAGGTATTTGATTGTTAATGAGAGTTATATTGTATAGTATACTCAATAATCTATCTGTTCTGTGTTTTTAAAATGGTGTCCATATCTTTTTCAGTTAATTCAATAACACCTTATGAGGTGTATGTAACAGTACTTTTATAAGTATGCTTTCATTTATAAGATTTTGTAAAAAAAATAGACGTTAGAGAATAGTGTTATTTATGTTATAATATTTTTGATTCTATTTGCTGTATATTACCAAGTATAAGCTACGAACTTACGCTATCATAAGAGTCTTTAAGTTCTTGTTCTAATTTGTGAATTGTGTTTAAGTAAATCTCTATAGAATAATCACTCATTTTTGTTGTATTTATATGGTTTTCTAAGATAGTTAATAACTCTTTTGTTACTTGGAGAGGAATTTTTTCTTTAGTAGATAATACTTTTTTTACTTCTGTATGAAAATTTTCAATTGATTTCTTTTTAGGGCTTATATTAGGTATCGAAATCAAATAGTTCCATCTTCCCTTCCAAGAGCTATATTGAGGGAAAGAGGAAATGTTTAATGATACATAGTAATTTACCTTTTTGAGAGTGGTAGATTCCTTAAAGAAATTAAAAACCTTGTCAGAAGGATATAGCTTATATCGCCAAACCATATTCCCTATACTTGATATAATATTAATTAGCATACATGTATTGGTTGAGAATGTTTTCCCTATGGCAACTAAGTGTTCCGCCAAAATAGCGTCTGTTAGTATGGGAATGTAGAATGTAGAAAACTCTTTTCTTGGGAATCTTTCAAAAGCAGACGTTATTTTTTCCAAATCCTCCTCATTATATGATTTCCAAAGGTATAATTTATCCCTTAAGTCTTCTAATATCTTTATTTTCTGTTGCATAAAAGTTACTTTTTGATTGATATAGTCATTCAAAATATTCGTCAAATTCACTCATATTTCTCTGTATTTAAAAGAGGAACGCCGATAATAGAAAGGATTATCGGCGTTGTAAATTATTAATCATTAGTCATTAGTCATTAACTAAGGAAATCAATGATGTCGCTAGCAATCATGGTACTTTTCTTGGTATTCCTTACATAGGTATCGGCGGCTTTTCCGTGGATATATACTCCCACAATAGCGGCATTGAGTGGTGTATATCCCTGAGATAGAAGCCCCGTGATGACCCCTGTAAGCACATCACCACTACCTGCGGTGGCAAGGGCAGGGTTTCCGGTGGAGTTCACCCAGAAGTGCTCCCCATCGGTAATCATGGTGAAAGCTCCTTTGAGCACCAAGATGATTTTGTGTTTCTTGGCAAACTCTTTGGCTTTTGCTTGGCGGTCAAGGTCATCAGACCATTTGCCAATGAGGCGTTCCAATTCCTTGGGGTGTGGAGTGAGGATCGCATTTTTAGGGAGTGCACGCTGTAGGTCTTCGCTGGAAGCAACAAGATTAAGTGCATCGGCATCAATAACAAATGGTACATTAGGGAATGTTCTAAGCAGGGCGGCTAAAGTTCCCTGTGCATAGGCGGAAGTCCCCATACCTATACCTATACCTATAGCATTGGGAGAGAAAGGAATATCAGTAGGGGCAAGTTCTTCTTCTTGGGAGGAGGTCAGCACCATAGCCTCTGGTAGGGCAGTTTGTGCGATTTGATAGCCACACTTAGGCAACAGTAGGGTGAGCAGGCCTGCACCACTACGTAGGGTGGCCTTGCCACTAAGTACAGCGGAGCCTATCTTGCCATAGCTGCCTCCTACGATAAGGGCATGGCCATAGGTGCCTTTGTTGGTAAAGCGGTGGCGGGTACGTAGTAGGCGCTTGAGTTCTTTCTCCGTAGTATAGTCGTATTCGGTATTGACTTCCTTGAGATAATCAAAGGAGAGGGGCAGTGGTAGTACTTCCCAATAGGGGATATAGCGTCCTGTTTGTGGAAGAAGGAAGGGGAGCTTGGGCGCAAAGAAAGTTAGTACCACATGAGGAGTTACAAATACATCTTTGTCTTCTCTATCACCGCCTAAGAAGAGACCTGAAGGTACATCTATACTGATGATGAGTCCTTTTTGGCGGTTGATTTCTTCAAAAACGCGTTGTACCCAAGGGGAAACCTTACGAGAGAGACCTATACCAAAGATAGCATCAATGGTGATAGGCTGGGTACCATTGTATTTGTTAGCGACAAAGTCTTCAAAGCCCTTAGCGGGTTTGCCCTTGATGGGTTGGAAGTGTTTGTCGTTGGCTTGTAGATAGTCTTCGGAGGTTGTAGGCTGGGAGACGGAGGTGATTTCTACCTGAGGGAAATTTTCCTTAAGCAGTTCTAAGTTTTTGGTAAAGTCAGCCGAATGAATTTCGCTAAAAGGAACAATAGTTACTTTTACTTTTTTACCAGCTTGCGAAAGTAGGCGTGCCAGCGCTAGGCCATCGCCGCCATTATTGCCTACCCCTGCATAGATATGGTAAGGGTTATCATTGGGAAGGTTTTTCTTGATCCATGCCATAAGGTTATTGGCGACTCTTTCCATCTGATCCCAAGAGGTAATTTGTTGTTCCTCAATAGTGTGCTCGTCCGCAGCGCGCATTTGCTCATTAGTAAGTATTTTCATAAGTGAATTATTTAAAGAATTAGTAAAATGTTCTTTGTCAAAGGGTTAAGTAATCGATATCTCTAAAATAAGATAGGATCGCTTCCTTGAGTAGCACTTGTTGTTCCTGCTCTGTCAAGCTCAGGTGATCCTTTACTCTTTTATAAAAAGGCCAACCTTCCTTGTCTTTGTACTCCAAAAAGTAATATCCAAAAGGAGCTAGTACGCAGCAAGTGGCTATATGAATAAGGTTGATTTTGTCCTCCTTGGAGAAGACCTCATGAGGTTTTCCAAGTTCTTGAATACCAATCAAATAGAGGATTCTATCTATATCTAACTGCATAGGCAGAGAGAAGTCCTCCTTGAGCTTTTGGGTGAGGATTTCCCACTGCTGACTAAGTGTTTTTTCAGTTGTCACAGGGTTGTTCTAAGGGAGAGCAAATATACTAATTTTTATGCAATTTAAAGATATGAACAGTTTTTATAATTTTGTTAAAAACTTTTACTTATTGATAATCAATTGGTTAAAGGTGTATGTGAAATTATTTTTTATCTATTGTTGGTGTTTTCAATTTTTTTTTATAATTTTGTAGTTCAGTTTAGAACATAGAAAAAGAAGAACATGAAAAAAATTGTTACAAGTATAGCTGTTATTAGTTTGCTCGCTGCTTGTGGCGAAAAAGCTGCTGAGGGGAAGGTTGATTATGCAGTACTCTCTGGTAAAGTTTCCTCTGTAGATGCCAAAGGGGAAAACCAAAAATTACTTCTATTACAGAATGATGAGGTTGTAAAGGAGATTCCTGTACAGGCCGATGGTACTTTCCGTGATACCATTCGCGAAATCGGAGACAATCATTTCTACTATCTTGTAGAGAATCCTGCAGTACAGACGCCTCTCTATCTGGCCAATGGTACCAATATGGAGCTTACGCTTAACGAAGAAGTGAGCAAGACCATGGTGTCTGGTAGCCAGACTAAGCAGACCCAATATTTAATAGAGCGTAATAGCTTTATTAATGACCGAATCAATGGGGCTGATTCCAACCTCTTTGGGCAAAAACCACAAGAATTTAAGGAAAATGTCAAGGCTTTCTTTGCAGAACTTGACAAAAAACTAAAGGCTTACGGCTTTGACGAAGAGTTTGTAAAGAACCAAGAGAAATGGACAAACTACAAGTTCGTAGAATACCTAACTATATTCCCTACTTATCACAGATATACCTCTGGCAATGAAGCTATTTTGCCTGATGATTTCTATGCAGAAAGAGATGGTATTGACTATGACAATGCTGAAGAGTTCCGCACTATAGATACTTATCGTGATTTAGTGCGTAGTAAATTCTATACCATTATTAATAATCCTAATGATGCAGAGAATATAAAGAAATTTATCTCTGAGGTGAATGCTTTGAAATCCGACAATATCCGTGCTGATTTGGCTAAGGGGACTTTTCAATTAATCTCACCTAATAGTACAGTGAACAAGGAAATATTTGATTTTATCAATAAGAATGTAACTGATGAAAAGGTGAAAGAAGCTGCCAAAAAAGCCTATGATGTAGCTACCAAGCTAACCTCAGGCAGTCCTTCTCCTAAGTTCTCTAACTATGAAAACTTCAACGGAGGTACTACCTCTTTGGACGATTTCAAAGGTAAAGTAACTTATATAGATATATGGGCTACTTGGTGCTTACCTTGTCGTGGAGAAATTCCTGCTCTTAAGGAATTAGAAAAGAAATTCCATGGCAAAGATGTTGCTTTTGTAAGCATTTCTATAGATCAGAACAAAGATGAATGGAAAGAGTTCGTTAAGAGCGAAGACCTAAAAGGGGTACAACTTTTTGCTGAAAATGCTTTTGAGTCTCAGTTTATCCAAGACTATGGTATCCGCCAAATTCCTACTTTTATTATCATAGACAAAGAAGGTAAAATCGTTAATGCTGATGCACCACGTCCTTCAAGCGATGAGATCACAGGTCTCTTAGAAGGATTATTGAAAAAGTAATAGACATAATTTTTATACCTAATAAGAAGGCTGTCCTCCAAGGGCAGTCTTTTTTTTCGGAGAAAAGTAAAAAGTAAAAAAGGTAAATAATGTGAGTTCGATATAACGAAAGCTCCCACAGATTTTCACGGATTTCACAGATTTTCTATGTTTGTGTAATTGTGCTGTTGTGATTTTCACAGATTTTTATAAGGCCAAAGGCCTTATTTATCCGTGGAAATTAAGGAGTTATACTTAGTTGTTGTATCATTCTCTCCGTGAAAATCCGTGGAATCTGTGGGAGAAAAATATAATTTTGCTTACGTCGAACTCACGTTAAATAGGTTCAGTATTCTAGTGAGGTATCTAAACTCCTGTATTCCTCTACTTCTAATAGTTAAAAAACATCTAAATTTTTGCTTATGCAAAAACATTGCGCAGCGACATCGTATCTTTGCACACGTAAAACAAAGAACTCATGTTTGAAAAACAGCTAATCTCTCAGGCTTTTCCTTCTTATCTGAATCAAGATGCCGCCATATTGGTCGATTTCCTTATCAAAAGAGAAGCTTGCTTTGAAGAAGTCTTAGCAGAAGAGAGGGTAGTACTCAAGGGTGAGCGTCTTATCATTCCTAAGAGAGTGTATTTTGGTCAATACCATACACAATCTCTTACTTATTTGCAGGAGATGATGCTCAATTGCTTGTATCTGTGTCATCATAATGGTTTCCTTAGGGAAGCCTATCTTAGGAAGGTTTTGCAAGCAAAAGAGGATTTTACCTTACCCTATATAGCTTTGTTATTCGGTGACTATGTGTATGAAATATTAGAGGTACTTGCGAAAAGTCTTTCCAATAAGAATAAGGAAAAACTCAGGAACTTTTTGACTGAAAACCCTCTTTTCAAAAAACGGATAGAGAGTCGTATGGTTAGCTATTGGGATTGTTATTATAGAGCGCTTTACCCCAACCTAAAAGAATATATAGGATATCAACTTTTGAAAATTACTAACTCAAGTTTCGTAAGTTAGTTGACAATATGGATGCTAGAAAATTACATGGTATACGAATCTTTTACTTTTTACCTTATTACTTTTTACTTTATATAACATGGAAGATAAAACTTTACTCAAAAAACGTATAGATTGGTTTTGTAGGAACAAAATCAATGCCTTTTCCCCAACCATTTCTCCAGCACCTAAGTCAGTGGAGCGCAATGAGATAGAGAGTCTTTATGAGGGGCTATTATGGTTTGTCCGCAATGGCATACATGAGGTGGTCATTGAGAAAAAATACATGGGTTCCTATTGTGATATTTACCTACATAAGCACTTGGAAGATAGCTATTTGGTAAGTAGGAATGGGTATAAAATCACTTATTTGGACAGGGAAAAATGGCTTGCTGCCTTACGTCCCTTGCATGCTCGTCTTTCTTGGGAGGGAGTGACGCTAAGGATTATCCAATCAGAGCTGATGCCTTGGTCAGTCTTAGGGAAAGGCCTTATAAACAACGAGTTTGCAGCTTATTATATCTCTCATGAGATACATGCCAATTATTTGGAACAGAGTTCTTTGTATGACAAGCTCCATAAGATACAGCAGACTCCTGAGTATCAGGCTTTCGTCTTAGATGCTAAGGTGCTTTCTGACAAGGAGTTGAAGGAGAAATATCCCAACCATATCATTCGCCAATACCAGTCAGTACGTGATTTCAAGTTCTTGGATTTGCCGCACTACCAGCAGCAAATAGCGCTTTTTAAGCGGCAATTGGATATCTTTGGTAAGGAAGCCGAACTTTTCTTCAAGCCTTTCAATATCCTAAAGGAGGTACACAGTGATGGTACGGAGCACTTTGTTAATGACAATCTTAGTTTCCGTCAGGTCAATGATGATGAATGCTTACATTACCTTTTCACTGATGAGGCAGACTTTCAGGCTAAGTACCCAGAGATACGTGCTTGGGTGGACAAGGTCAATCAGAGTGACGAGGAGGGAGTGGTCATTAAGCCACGTACGGCTTTCCTCCCTAGCATGCCTCCTGCTTTTAAGGTACGTAATAATGATTACCTAACCTTAGTCTATGGGGTGGATTTCCAAGATAGACTACAAGAGCAGATCGCCAAGAGAAACATCAAAGGGAAGCTCCGTTGTTCTATCAATGACTGGGCAATCAATGCCAAGCTACTGGCTATTCCTTATAGTGAGTTACATGAGGAAAACTACGAACTGAAAAACTTAGTGCTTGACCGTATATTAGGTGAAGAAATAGAAAACCAATTAGATAGCAGACTATGAGTACCAAAAATAATCCCCATTACTTTCCTAAACTCCTTATTCTGGTGGGAGCACCAGGGTCAGGTAAATCTACCTTCGCGCGCTACTTTATCCGTACCGAGGACAATTGGGTACGGGTCAATCGTGATGATTTCCGCCTAATGCAGTTTGGCGATACTCTTATGTCGCCTTTCTATGAGGAACGTATTACCAAGATGGTAGAGGCTTCCGTTATTACACTTCTGAAACATCATACCAATGTGATTATAGATGCGACCAACTGTTCTTTGCGTACCCTTGAAGATATGATACATGCCTACACCGAGTATGCTGATATTTCTTTCAAAGTCTTTGATCTCTCGGTGGAGGAGCTAGTCAAGCGTTGTGATAAGCGTTGCGAACAAACGGGTAAGTTTATCCCCAAGAGTGCTATAGAAAAGCATGTAACCCAATTGCAATATACCAAGGAAAAGTTTGATTTTAAGTCGATTCCCCGAGCAGTGAAGGAGGCTACTCTTACTTATGCCACGCAGGATAGCTCTTTGCCCAAGGCCATAATTTGTGACTTGGACGGTACGCTTTCCTTGCTCAATGGTCGAGACCCTTATGATGCTTCCTCAGCTGATGAAGATGGGCTTAATGCCCCTGTAGCAAGTGTACTTGCTATGGCCAAAGCACAGGGTTACAAGGTGATCCTCCTTTCAGGGCGAGAGCAGCTCTACAGAGAGCCTACCGAGCGTTTTCTTTTGAAACACCAAATCGCCTATGACCTACTACTCATGCGTACGACCAATGATTATAGAAAGGACAATGTGATCAAAAAAGAACTTTTCCAACAGGAAATAGCGGGTAAGTACTTCATAGAGTTCCTTTTAGATGACCGCAACCAAGTCGTGGATATGTGGCGCAAGGACTTACACCTGCCTTGTTTTCAGGTGAATTATGGGGATTTTTGATAGTAATTAGTGACCTGTTTAGAATTATAAAATATTAAAATACAAATAAATAAGATGAAAAAAATCATTACAAGCCTAACAATAATAGGCCTAGTAGTTGCTTGTGGTAAAAAGACTGAGCAACCTAAAGCTGATTATGCCGTGATCTCAGGAAAGGTATCGGTTACTGAAAACGAGAAATTACAGCTTGTCCACAATAACGAGGTGATTAAGGACATTGCTATAGCTCCTGATGGTACTTTCCGTGATACCATACGCGCAATAACCGACAATCATGCTTATTATCTCTTTGAGAACCCAGCATTGTTAGTACCACTTTATTTAGATAAAGGAACCCAAATAGAATTCACACTCAACCAAGATCTCTCCAAGGTTACTCTCTCTGGTACTCAAGCTGATCAAACCCAGTACTTTATAGAGAGAGAACTCTTTGTCAATGATAAAATATTCCGTTCCGATGGTGCCCTATTCAAGCAAGAACCACAGACTTTTAAGGAAAGCCTTAAAAAGTTCTTTGCTGAACTCGAAACCAAGTTGAAGAGCTATAACTTTGATGAGGATTTTGTGAAAAACCAGCAAAAATGGATCCAATATAAGTATATAGGGGCACTAACGGATTATCCTAGTTCGCATGAGTCCTTCTCAGGCAACCAACCCTCTCTACCTCAGGATTTTTTTGCCGAGAGAGACCAAGTAGATTTTGATAATGCTAAAGAATATGAGACCGACGAGGCTTATAGGGATTTGGTACAAGGTAAATATTATTCTCAGCTAAGTGATGCCTCCGATCCAGAACAAGTAGGAAACTTTATAAAACTTGTATCAGCGCTTAAGTCCGAAAATATTCGTGCCGATTTTGCCAAAGAATTGGCTACCCTAATTCTCCCAGGCAATACCAAAAACAAAGAGGTATTGGATTTTGTAGTTGCCAATGTAAAGGATGAAAAAGTAGCTAAGGAGGCGCAAGAGACTTATGACAAGATTACAAGGCTCGCTGTAGGCGCACCCTCTCCTGTTTTTACAGGCTATGAAAATATCAATGGAGGTACCTCTTCACTCTCTGATTTCAAAGGAAAACTAGTATATGTAGATGTATGGGCTACCTGGTGCCGCCCTTGTTTGGCTGAAATTCCTGCACTAAAGGCTTTACATGACAAGCTCAAAGGGAAGAATATTGAGTTTGTAAGTATCTCTATAGACGAGGACAAAGAGGCTTGGCGTAAGGCCGTAAAGGAAAAACAGCTCAAGGGAGTACAACTCATAGCCGACAAAGCTTTTGATTCTCAGTTTATTCGTGACTATGCGATCAACCAAATTCCTACCTTCCTTATCATAGACAAGCAGGGTCATATTGTCAATCCCAATGCCCCCCGCCCCTCTGACCCTGATATAGAGAAAATTTTGACAGATAAAAAGTAAAGGGTAAATAATGTAAATCAATAACTAAAATATAATTTACTAACTTTTTAACACGCAGTAAATTGCGTTTCTATGCTAACGCTGGCTAAGACAATTTTTTGCTTAGTATAGTCTTCCGTAGAGACGCAATTTATTGCGTCTTAACTAACCCCTAACCTCTAATCATTATTCACTAATCCCTAATCTTTATTCATAACCTCTAATCACTAAATTTAACATTCTAAAAGGTTATAATTAAATAAAAAATTGTACATTTGCCTCGTCTTAAAATCACAACCATGTCCTTAACGCTCATAGCTGCCTTAGACCTTGACAATGGTATAGGCAAGGAAAACCAACTACTATGGCACTTGCCTGATGATTTTCAGCACTTTAAGCACCTCACCATGGGTCATTGTGTGATTATGGGGCGTAAGACCTTGGAGTCCCTCCCTAAGTTGCTGCCAAAGCGTACTCATATTGTACTCTCTCGAGATAAGAATTATCATAGGGAGCATTGTATAGTAGTATCCTCTATGGAGCAGGCAATTGCCATAGCACAGGAGCAGGACGAACAGCCCTTTGTAATAGGCGGGGGAGAGGTATATAAGCTAGCGATGCCTTATGCAACAACCCTTGAACTCACACATGTACAAGCACACTTTCAGGCAGATACTTTCTTCCCTGAGATTGACCCACAACGCTGGCAATGCGTAAGACGGGACTTTCACCCTCAGGACGAAAGACATGCCTATGATTTTTATTTTGAAACCTATAAACTTTTATAAGATGAAAAAGCTATTACTAACGCTTTTGGTGCTTCTCTCTGCTCGTATGGGAGCACAAATAACCTCCGAAAACTTGGGTTCCAAGGATATGGATGGTACTCGTAAAGTAACTGTCGTACTGCCCGACGGCTATGACAAACGTGAAAAATATCCACTCTTTGTGGTGCTCAATGCTAGCCGACTTCTGGAGCCTACGGTAACAAGCTTTCGCTATTTCTCTCGTACCGGAGAGGTGCCTCCCTCTATCATTGTAGGAATCTATAACGATGAAGACGATGTAACTGTACCTGAAGAAACAGGGGTACCCTTTAATGATACAGCGGTCTTCTTTGAGTTTGTCGGACAAACAGTCATTCCTCGTGTGCAAAGCAAATACTCCACCAATGACTTTAGAGGAATCATTGCCGATGGCGAAGCGGCCAACTTTATTAACTACTACTTGCTCAAGGAAAATTCGCTTTTTAACGCTTATATCTCCCTCTCTCCCAATATGATGGAGAAAATAACCAACTCTATTCCAGAACAATTGGCTTCCTTCAAGACACCTATCTTCTACTATCTCGGTTGGACACAAGACGAGGACAATGCAACCTTGAAGAAGATAACCGACTTAGACAAGCTTATGAGTGTCAAGAAGTTAGATCGTAGTTTCTATTTCTCTCAACCCTTTCCCAAAATCACCACCAGTACCGTTTCTATTATGGGAATCTCTGAGGCCTTGAACCTCTTCTTTGAGGAATACCGCCCTATCTCCATGCGAGAATATGCAGAAAAGGTACTCAAGGTACAGAACAATACCACCCAGTATTTGCAAGATAAATATAAGAAAATAAAGGATTTATATGGTATAGACAAGGAGCCACTCTTGGATGATGTCAAGGCGATCTATGCCGCTATTCTTAAGAATGCCGATTTCGAATCCATTCCTATATTAGTCAAGTATATCAAGCCTTATTATAAGGATACTGCCTTACCTGACTACTTAGAGGGGGATTACTACTTGCGTATTCAAGAACCACAGAAGGCATTCCGTTCTCTTCAGCGTGCTTATGGGGCTAAGGAAATAGACTTTGTAACCAAAGAACTCGTTAGCCAGACCCTCGAAAAGCTCCAAAAGGACTATCGAGGTAGTCTAAAAACCAAAAAAGGTGATGTCGTTGTAAAGGAGCAACCTCAAGAGCAACCTGCTGATACAGAGAGTAATAGTACAGAAACACCTGCCGAAGGACAGCAATAAGTTAGGCAAAGAGGAAATTTGTTCAAAATAAATTTGGTGTATATCCAAAAATGTTATATCTTTGCACCTCAAATTAAATAAAAAGTTTTTATGAATCATTACGAAACTGTTTTCATTTTGAATCCCGTTTTATCTGAAGCACAGATAAAGGAAGCAGTTGAGAAATTTGAAAATTTCTTAACCTCAAAGGGTGCTGAAATGGTAGCAAAAGAAGATTGGGGCTTAAAGAAATTGGCCTATTCCATTCAAAACAAAAAGAGTGGATTTTATCACTTATTTGAATTCAAAGCACCTGGCGATATTATCGAGAGCTTTGAAGTAGAATTCCGCCGCGATGAGCGCGTGATGCGTTACCTCACCGTGAAGCTCGAAAAAGAAGCAATCGCTTGGGCTGAGAAAAGAAGAGCAAAGTTGAACAGTAAAAAAGCCTAAAACATGTCTATCGAACAACAAGCAAAAGGAAAAAAAGAGGGAGATATCAGATATCTAACCCCACTGAATATAGATACCAACAAAAACAAAAAATATTGCCGTTTCAAAAAGTTAGGTATCAAATATATTGATTACAAAGACCCTGATTTCTTATTGAAATTTATTAACGAACAAGGTAAGTTGTTGCCTCGTCGTATCACTGGTACTTCTCTGAAGTTTCAACGAAAGATCGCAGTAGCCGTTAAGCGTGCTCGCCACTTAGCTCTATTGCCTTATGTAGCCGATTTGTTAAAATAATTAATTCAAGGAATCAATGGAAATTATACTTAAAAATGATGTCCCTAACCTAGGGTTTAAGGACGATATAGTAACCGTGAAGAACGGATATGGGCGTAATTATCTTATTCCTCAAGGCCTTGCTCAGCTGGCTACTCCTTCTGCTAAAAAGGTGTTGGCTGAGAACTTAAAACAAAGAGCTTTCAAGGAAAAGAAAATTATTGAAGATGCTAAGCAATTGGCTAAGGCTCTCCAACAGTTAGAAATAAAAATTGCTGCTAAAGTAGGTGCAGGTAACAAATTGTTTGGTTCTGTAAACCACGATGACCTTGCAGAAGAACTCCTTAAGGCTGGACACCAAGTAGATAAGAAATATATCTATATCGCTGGGGGTAATATCAAGCAAACAGGTAAGTACGAGGCCTCTGTACGTTTGCACAGAGAGGTAATCGTTGCACTACCTTTTGAAATAGTAGCCGAAAATAACTAAAGTTTTATTCATAGATTTTGGATTTAAAGCGAAAACCATCTCCTTGTGAGATGGTTTTTTTATATAACCTATTGCTATGACGCTTTTTTCTGTTTTTAAGGATATAGGAGCGTTCTTATTTCCTCGTTATTGCTTGGGCTGTGGCCAAATAATCAGCCGCCAAGAACAATTCCTATGTGTGACTTGCCGCCATGAGCTTAGGCAAACCCACTTTCACTTACTCCCTGATGAGCGTAACCCTATGATTAGGAAGTTCTTCGGGAGGGTAGTGGTACAGAAAGCCTCTGCCTTACTCTATTATGATAAGGGAGCCGTCTCCCAGCGACTGATACATGCCCTCAAGTACCATGATAGGGAGCAGGTAGGTCTTTGGCTGGGACAGTGGTACGCTACAGAGCTGGTGGCCAATGGCTATTTCTCACAAGTGGAGCTGGCCCTGCCTGTTCCTCTACACCCTAAGAAAAAGAAAAAAAGAGGTTACAATCAAGTAACACTCTTTGGTAGTACGCTTGCCGATGCCTTGCAAGTGACTTATCGTGAGGATCTTTTGCTCAAACAAACGTATAATTCGGCTCAGGCCAAAAAACACTGGTTGGAGCGACAAAGAACCTCTGCCGAGACCTTTGTACTTACTGACCCCAAAGCCGTTGCAGGCAAGCATGTGCTTATTATAGATGATATAGTTACCACCGGCGCCACCCTCGCCCAGTGTGCAGCCTTGCTTATAAAGGCAGGAGCAAAGGTGAGTTTTGCCTGTATGGCCTATAGCAATGATGAGTAACTAACTAAGTAACAATTCTTTGTAATCCTTATAAGAATTGGGAATACTCTTTTTATGACAAGTACTCAAATCTACTTCAGGGACAGGAAAAGAAGGAATTACTTGGCGGATCACTTGGTCAAACTTCTTAGGGCTGGCGGTACTTAGTACGGTGCCGTATTGGGAAGGAAGTAGGGTTTTTTGCAAAGCTAAGTGTCCCACTGCCGAATGAGGATCAAGGATATAGCCTAGGGTATTATGTATATAAGCGATTTCGTCCAAAGTTTCTTTGTCAGAGATCACCACAGCAGTAATCATCTTGCGAATGGCCTCAAGGCTATGTCCAAAAAGCTCTTGGATACGTACAAAGTTGCTCGGATCCCCCACGTCCATGGCATTGGAGAGGGTTGCAACTGAGGCTTTGGCCTGATAGCTTCCTGTTTGTAAGTATTGGGCAAAGGTATCATTGGCATTGTTGGCGGCTACAAACTTGCTTACAGGTAGTCCCATAGCGTGAGCATATAGGCCGGCGGTGAGGTTACCAAAGTTTCCACTGGGGACAGCCACCACCCAATCCTTGCCGTCTAAGAGGTCTTTTACCTGCTTGTAAGCAAAGAAGTAGTAAAGCATCTGAGGGAGAAAGCGAGCAACATTGATAGAGTTGGCACTGCTCAGCACGCGTTCTGCCTTGAGAGATGCATCGGAAAGGGCTTGCTTTACAAGGGCTTGGCAGTCATCAAAAGTACCCTCTACCTCTACCGCTTGTATATTGGCGCCTAAGGAGGTCATTTGGTATTCTTGGAAAGGGCTTACTTTTCCTTTGGGGAAGAGGATGACCACTCTTACTCCCTCCACTTTGTAAAAGCCATTGGCCACGGCACTCCCCGTATCACCAGAGGTAGCCACCACTACTGTAGTGGGGTTGTCCTTATCGGAGAATTTGCCTAAGCAACGCGCCATAAAGCGTGCTCCTACGTCCTTGAAAGCCATGGTAGGCCCATGGAATAGTTCCAATACAGAGGTATTACTTAAGAGTTCCTTTACAGGCGTATCAAAGACAAACACCTCTTCCAAAACCTTTTGGAGTTCTTCTTTGGAAAAACTGTCATTGACATAGGGGTAAAGCGCCTCTGTAGCGATTTCTATATTGTTTTTTTGAGTAATTTCCTCAAAGAAAGAAGTGGGTAGGGAGGGAATATGTTCGGGAACAAAAAGTCCTTTGTCCTTTCCCAATCCTCTTAGGGTAGCTTCCTTGAAGGAGACGATTTCGTCCTTATGCTTGATATTGTAATAGTTCATGTGCAATGTGTTTGGTGTGGTTCTGATATTTTTCTATGATTAGCCAGCAAAGTCGTCCAACATATCTAATGAAGGGACAAAGAAGAGGGTACCTGTTTGGGCAGTACTGAAATCCAACAAGCGATCGTAATTACCCACGGGGTCGCCTACAAACATGTTAGTAAGCATTTTCTCTACAGTACTGAAGGTGTTTGCATAGCAAATAAAGTAAGTACCCATCTGGTGGCTCGCAGGGTCATGGAAAGGCATATTGTCTCTGACTACTTTTAGGTCGTCCCCCACATTGGCAAGCGCAGAATGGGCATTGGAAGGCTTGGTATCATCGTCCATCTCTATATCCATCTCTTTGCTGCGACCTATGACTTTTTCTTGTTCGCTTACAGGGAGCGCATGCCATGCGCTCATATCATGTACATATTTTTGGACAAATAGGTAGCTGCCTCCTTGATAATCAGGATCTTCTTCACCTACTACGGCAAATTGTTCTCTTTCTTCACCTTGAGGATTTTCAGTACCATCTACAAAACCGATGATAGCACGTCCGTCCCAATACCTGAACCCTTGTACATTGACTACACAGTCGGCTATAGGCTGCATCACCTCAGTAATAACGGCGGCCATGTCATAAGCCAAACTGGGGTTATGTGCGCGAATATGAAAATGTAGGTCACCTTCGGTGGCTACCGCTGTATGCTTGCTGCCTTTGATAGGTTGAAAATCTTTGAGTTCCTTAGGTAGGGGGGTAGGTAAGCCCAAAGTAAGCCACCCGATATGGCTAATACCAATAGTTACACTTGCACGGGCTTCAGGGAAGCGATCGGCTACCGAGTTGTTGAGGTTTCCTACCAAACCACATACCTTGGAGAAAGCAGCCTTGAGTTGAGCTTTGTCCGCCTCTTTTTTGAATGTCCATACCAAGAATATGGTATTATTATTAGGCAAATCAGTTACGTTCTGATAATTCTTCATACTTTTATTCTGTATAAGATTTTAATTAATAGCAAGTTACGCTATCTATTTCAGATTGTTTTCTTTAAGGCACAAAGATAAGATATTTCTTTGGGCTTTGCAAAGAGTTTTTGCCCTTGTTTTAGGAAGATAGGTTATATACTGCGTACCAAATATAATAGGATATTTCCATTGATTTTCTTAAAAAGATATTTGATGCTATATCCCCCTACAACATCCTCTTCCATAAAACTGATACTTATCTGGAAAGAATCTTCCGATAGGAAAGAAAAGTCAATAAGGGTAGTTTTTTCCTTATTCCAACACTTAAATTCTTTCTCTTTGACAATCTCCTCTATGCTTAATTTTTCAAAAAGGGCTATATACTTCTTAGGAAATAATTTGTGGTAGATTTTTATAAAGTCTTCTCTGACAATGGGTTTGTCTTCTGTTGTAAAGTCATCTCTATAGACGATATCTCCGTATAACATTTCATAAAGCGGTCCTTCGTCTTTGAGAGGATAATGTATCATAGTATCGGCTATCTTTGTGACCTGTCCTTGTGATAAGCACACCTGAAGTTCTTTCAGAAAAGAGGAGAGTTCTGTATCATTAATCTTTTCTTCCTTTTCTGTGTTTTTGATTATTCTTTGGGTATGTCTATTAGATGCTTCTTCAGTATTTAAGATAGTAGTGTTATTATCTTTATCAAAGGTTACTCTTTGCTGGCAGCCCAAAAAGAAAGGCATAAGGAAAAGGTATAGGTACATTGTCATATTCTTATAGGAAAACTTAGTTGATATTGATTTCAGGGGTCGTTACCTTCAAGTCATAACGCTTTTTCTGGTAGATATAGAAAGTTTGTATCTCAAAATAATAGGTTCCATAGGATAAATAAGGAAAATAAGTACTAATACTGCTCTGAGGTGCTATCTTTATGGTGTTATTTTTGGTATTTCCTAAATAAAAATAATCCTCAAGGCACTCATAGCAGCTATACAATACCTCTTCAGTATAGTGTTTTCCCTCTTTCCTAAAGCCCAAGATATGAGTACTTGCTTCTTTGCTTTCTTTTTTCAGTTTAGAAAAGAGCTGTATGGTATCCATAGTGGCATTCCTAATCTCCATAAGGGGTGTGTGCTCTTGTACTCTTAGTGTTACTTTCAAAAAAAGTTCATTTTGACTATATATAAAAGCAGGAAAGCAGAGGAAGTAAAACAGAATACTAAGGAGTTTCATAAAAAATCATTTCTTTTGTCTGTTTTTATGGGAGATTTGAAATAATTCGTTGTATTTTCTCTCTATATCATCTTTTATATTTTCCCAACTTTCATTTATAAGGCTAATAACTTTATTATTTCTTTCTTTTTCATTATTTGCATCTTCAAAATATATTAGAGACCTTTTTGCCATTTCCAAATTATCAATATTATATTTTCTTTGATAGTCATCAAAGATCTCTTTTAAGGTAAATTCTTTTAATAATTCATGTAAATCATAAAAATCTTTACGAGAACCTCTGTTGGTTATGGCGCTAATTTTCATAGCACTGATATCAGATTTTGAGGCTAAGCGAATCCCCTTTATTGTTTCTACCTCGAAAAAAGGGAAAGGATATTCAATGATATCGACTTTTACCTCACCTATGTACAGGAAAATACCTATTTTATTAATACTAATAATCTCAGCAGTAGGGAAAACCTTTTTAATCATATTTGAGATCGCCATATTTTCTTCTATATTAGGAGAAGGATTATATCTAAATATATCTAAGTCTATTGATATTCTGTGTTCATACCTTAGAGCCAGATTAGTTCCTCCAACCAAACAATATTCGGAAAGTTCCTCTAATGACATTAATTTCTTAAGTAACTCTATTTGAGATTTTCCTACAGCCTTATTGTCTTTTATCTCCATAGTTGTATAATTTTTCGTAATAATTTATACATACATCATCGGTTTCAGTAGATTTTTCCACAGCTTCTTTTATCTCCTTCAAAGAAAAGTTGTCTTCTATAAAATGGATTTCCCTATCTGTTCCTCTCATCATAATTCTACCGATGATAAAGATTTTATCTTTCTCTAAATCTAAATCTTCAAAAGAACAATCCCAAAAAACTCTTGGATTTATATTTTTTCTGAATTTTTTTTCTAAATCTTTATTCATAAATTTTTATTTTTTTAATCTATTTTAATTTGTACAGAAGTAAAATATTAATTTCCTTGTGCCATTCCATACATAGCTATTAGTGGAATACAAAGTAATTCATAAGATAGGCGCCAAAAAGCACAATGGCTATTGAAATATTATATTTCCAAAAAAACTCTTATTGAATCACCTATCATTAGTTATAGACCTTTTATGGATAAATAGAAGCATCAAACAGCATATAATCAAGCTAAAAATGAGAGATGTAAAAAGTCCTATGGTCATATCATTTATATTTCCCATGACGTTAGCGCCTATTATATTTTGTTGGCTATTAGATTTTAATCCATAGTAGCTATAAAATATAACTGATAATTGTAGGACAATGTATATACAAGCAAAAATAGGGATAGACTTATTTTTTCTCTCAACTATGGTTCCCTTGTTTCTAAAAAGAATATATCCCCCCAATAAAGAGATGATTAAAGCATTGACTATTGAAAAAACGGCAACTTTATCAACAAAATTGTATATTACATCTGTAGTTGTGGAGCCAACATTGTCTTCTATTTGGAATTTTAGGGATACATAACACCCCATAAGATACATAATATCAAATACAATAAAGAGCAACAACCCCAATATAATTAGTATTTTGATGATATTTTTCTTCATAGTAATTCTTATTGCGTCTTAACGAATGAGACTATACCATCATTTCCTACTATTAATTAGCATTACTGTCCTTTAGCTTCCAGATTGCCTCAAAGTAATCACGGGTATTGGAAAGGCGCGGAATCTTATGTTGGCCTCCTAACTTGCCGTTTTCTTTAAGCCAATCGTGAAAGAGGTTCTTTCGGGCAATGTGTATCTTGGGCATAGCAAGGGTCATATCGTTATAGCGCTTGGCCTCGTAATCGGAGTTAAGTGCTTTTAGTTCAGTGTCCAAGGTGCGGGTGAAGGCTTCTATATCCTCAGGGGCGGTTTCGAACTCAATGATCCACTCGTGTCCGCCGCTCTTGTTGCCTTGCATGAAGATAGGTGCCACGGTGTATTCTATTACGCTACAATGATGCTCATGGCAGGCTCTTTTGAGCGCTTCCTCGGTATTTTCTATGATAAGCTCTTCCCCAAATACATTGATATGGTGCTTGGTGCGTCCTGTAATCTTGATACGATAGGGCGAGGTGGAGGTAAAGCGTACCGTATCACCTATCTGGTAACGCCAAAGTCCTGCATTGGTGGTGATCACCATGGCGTAGTTCTTACCTATCTCTACCTCCCATAGGGGAATAGCCTTTTGGGAAGGGGTACCAAAGCTGTCCATAGGGATAAACTCATAGAATATACCATAGTCCAGCATCAGCAGCATTTCGTCACTGTTATTTCTGTCCTGTATGGCAAAGAAACCCTCGGAGGCGTTGTAGGTCTCATAATAACGGAAACTATCGGAGGGAATAAGTTGCTTATATTGGTCTCGGTAAGGGACAAAGCTCACCCCGCCGTGGAAATATACCTCTAAGTTTTTCCATATCTCTAATATGTTTTCTTTGCCTGTATAGGCAAGCGCTTGTCGAAGGAGCACCATCATCCACGAGGGGACACCTACCAGGCTGGTTACATTCTCACGAGAGGATTCCGCTATAATAGCCTTCATCTTGGCTTCCCACTCGCTCATTAGGGATACTTTGGTGGAGGGGGTACAGCTGAACTCTGCCCAGAAAGGGAGGTTGTCTATGAGTATGGCTGACAAGTCGCCAAAGATAGTTCCGTTTTCCTCATATAACTCCTTACTGCCCCCAAGGCGTAGGCTCTTTCCTGTAAAGAGGTTGGAGTCGGGGTTGTTATTCAGGTATAAGCAAAGCATATCCTTGCCTGCCTTATAGTGGCAATACTCAAGCGCTTCCTCACTTACAGGGATAAACTTGCTTTTGGCATTGGTCGTACCGCTACTCTTGGCAAACCATTTGATAGGAGTACGCCAAAAAAGGTTCTCCTCCCCACGACGGGCACGCTCTATCATGGGTTCTATATCCTCATAGATAGAGATGGGGATACGTGCGGCAAAATCCTCATAGTTACGAATGGAAATAAAGTCGTATTGCTTGCCCATCTCGGTACTCTGTGCGGCTTCTAAGAGCTTGGCACATACGTTTTCTTGTACTTCATGAGGGCGTTTGATGAATTCTTCTATCTGGTCTATACGCTTGCGCAAGAACCAAGAAGCAATGGAATGGATAATCGTTAAAGCCATATTTTCTAAAAAAGATGTTCGGAGTTTGGTTTATTTTTACTACTTTTGTCAATCATTATAGCGGACGTAAAAGTACAAAAAATATGAATACCTACCAAACGGTTTTAAGAAAAATGCGAACCGAGGCACAAACGCCTGTACAATATTATCTTTCTTTAGAGGAAGGAGAGCTACCCATGAACGACCTATTAGGACAACAGCTCACCCTGCGCTTTGCGGGTTACCACTGTTTGCACTGTGGGCAACCCAAGGAGATCTACAGGCAGGGACTCTGTAAGAAATGTTTTTTTGAAGCCCCAGAGGTGGGGGAGTGGATCATCCGCCCAGAGCTGAGCAAGGCACATCTGGGTATAGAGGACAGGGATTTGGCTTACGAACAGCAGGTACAGCTACAACCGCACTTGCTTTACTTGGCCAACTCCAGTGAGGTGAAAGTAGGCGTTACCCGCAAAACACAGATGCCTACCCGCTGGATAGACCAAGGCGCTCATGAGGCCTTGGTAATGTTGGAGGTACCCAACCGCTACTTGGCAGGGATAGGGGAGGTCGCCCTCAAAGCGCATATCTCCGATAAGACCAATTGGCGTAAGATGCTTACCAATACCGTCCAAGTAGTGGATCTCAATATGATCAAACAAGGCTTAAAGGCGTTTCTACCCCAAGAGACCTTGTCTTACTTCAGTGAAGAAGTACCTATCTATCATATCAACTATCCCGTCCTTAGGTATCCTACCAAAGTGACAAGCCTCACCATGCCCAAGACCCTACAGTATCAGGGCAGGCTTATGGGAATCAAAGGGCAATACCTCCTCTTTGAGGATAATACCGTCTTCAATGTACGCGGACACGAGGGGTTTGTTGTGGAAATTAGTTTTTCTTAAATTATATTCGGTTGTTTTCCTCCTCACTTATTTCTTTTCCTTTGTATTTGCTTTGGGTAGTGTTGAAGTTATAGCTTATCCCTATCTTGAAACTAAAATTACTGTAGCTATAGGCGGTACTGTTACTGATGTATGAGTTTTGTATACGGGCATGTCGGTTCAGCCCATTATAAAAGTCGGAGGCTACAGCATATACAGAAAGTGATTGGTGGAAGAATGCACGTGCTACTCCTACAAATACACCACTTACAGGCTTGTATATGTAGTAGGCTTCTTGCATAGATCCTTTGCTCTTATAGAGAAGCATAACTAAAAAAAGCCAATTCTCTGAAGGGGTGATTTGGTTCATCCATTCTACTGAAAAAAGGCCTTCACTTTTGTAAAACACCTTATCAGCAAAAGGCTTTTCATAGGTAAGGGTAAGTTTAGGCATCCACTTTCCTATTTGTTTTTGAGCATTAAGTGCACATTTCAGTAGGCTAAAATCGTCATAATTACGAAGGATTTCTTCTACTGCATCGGAGTTGATAGAAGAGAGTTGGTAATCGGCATAAATTCCCTTGTGAATATGGGAATAAGTAACGGAAGCTGATACAGGGCCATAAGTGGCCAGCGTATTCCACTCATCAGTGAGTTGAGGTGTAATATAAGGGTTTCCGCGATTGTACAGGAAAGAAGAAACATAGCTATTGTAGTCACTGAGATCATGGAAGGCAGGGCGCTTAATCTTGCGCGCATAGCTGAAAGTTATTTGAGTTTTCTCCCAAGGGAAAGCTACCGATACATTAGGCAACCAATCTCGATAGGTCTTACTTTTCGCTTCGCTTTTCTGCTCGTTTTCATAATAATCAAAATCAGCATACTCATAGCGTGTGCCAAGTTTTAGATTTACCTTTTTGATAGGATAGGAAAAACTAAGAAAAGCATCCGAACGAGTTTCGTTATTTTTAGCATTGAAGGCAGAAAGTACATTGTCTTGGTAATTCTCAGTGCGGTGTAGGTTACTTACCTCAACACCATAGCCAATAGTCCCTTTGCCTAACTGTTGAAAGAAAGTGGTCTTGAGCCCCCACCAATTAGAAATCACATCGGAATGCGTGTGTACGTTGCGAGAGGTTGTATTAAGGAGGTTGTGCTCGACAATGTCTGAAGTATTATCAGAACGCAGACCGATATAATCCACATCAGTTTGCATTTTTAGCACATCAGTGAGTTTGCCTTCGTAATAGGCATTGACACTGAGTTTTTTGTCTTGCTCAAATTGGTCATACTCATTACGTCCCTGAGCAGTAAGCAATTGGTTCTTATAAGTGGTCGTTTCTTGAGTGCTAAAGTTATGTCCGCTGAAAGGTATAATACTCCCTCTTATGCTCATACCCAGAGAGTGTTCTTCAGAGAATTCGTGTGCAAATCCTATCTTTGTTTTAATGTTTTTGTGCTGATTTTGACGGGTTTCATCATTGAGTACTCGCCACTGGTTATTTTGGGTAAATACTTGTAAATCCTGAGCTACATTATAGTCTTCTTGGTTAAAATGATTATCATTACTTATGCTTGTAAACCAGTCGGTTTTCCCTTTACGATAATTGAGGCTTAGCCAAGTTTCATCCATTATGCCTTTTTTGAAGAAATAGAAGGTGTTTTCAGCTGCCCCACTAAGTCCATCTCCTGGTTTCTTTTTGAGTATGATGTAGATAACAGCGCCTACTGTATTATCGTACTCTGCGCCTGGTTGGGTTTCCATCTCTATACGCTCAATATCTTTTGGAGATAGCTGATACACCTCATCAAGGTTACGCACCCTGCGATTATTAATATAGAAGATGGGATTCCCCTTGCCAAAAACCTCAAAACCACTGCCTGTATAGGAAGTACTAACCCCAGGTAGAAAGTTCAATAGCATATCGGTAGTGGGCAATTTTTGCAAGGTAGATTGTGCTACATTGGTACTAATGCGAGTGCCTTTCTGTTCCAAAATAGGACGGCGGCGGGCAGTAACAACCACAGCATCTAATTCATTAGAAGTGGGAATTAGAACAATCGTACCTAAATTACTACTTGTAGGAGACAATACTTCCTCTTGGTATTCCAAATGTGTGATTTTAATAAGCACCTTTTTGCTATTAGCGGGATTGGGTAGTTCAAAAGAACCATGTCCATTGCTGATAACTCCCTTTACTAAGGTAGAATCAGGGAGCGACATCAGGATAATATTTGCATCACTGATGGGCTTCTGATCGGGGTTGACCAATGTACCTCTAAAAGTAGTCTGTGCAGCAGTAGTGGCACTAATGACTAAGAATAGTAATAGGATAATATTTTTCATCTTTGCAAGTTTTATGGTTAATGAAGATGGTTGTTAATTCTTTATCACAAAAGTACAACAAAATTAGATATTATGTGGCGTGTATAATGTTAAAAAAAACAAACTTTTCGAGAAACTTGAATATAAACACTAATAATTTTTTGTGATTTCCAGCTTTAGGACTTCCATCCAATTGAACGTAAGCTAAGTCTAATTTCTTCTTGCTTAATAAATTCAACTATATTCACAGAAAGTTGCCATTTTACCCCATTTGTTCAAGTAGTAATAGGACATTATTGCTCTTAAATTCTCTTTTTCCTACACTTAAAAAAGAAATAATCCATTTATTTATTGTATCTTTGCCCAAAGTTACTGAGTTTTAGCGACTTCTTTTTTAGTGAAAAATTTAAAATTTCCATACAATAATGGAAGACCAGTTTATTATGTGCTATGAAAAGGAATATTATAATATTTTTTATAGTTTATATCTGTAGTGGATGTAGCTATTATAGCTTATATTTTGATAGGAATTATTATAGGATAGCAACAGAAGAAGAAGGAGTGGATGGCATTCGTCCTATTTTACCTCGCTTTCGTTTAGCAAAACCCGAACCTTATCAATTAAAATCTGAAGACCTAATTGATACAAATGTCATCTATACAAGAAAAGATATGTTTAATGACCTTGATTTTTTACGTTTTTTTGCGAATGGACGGGTAAGTTCAGGTTATTTAGAAGGGGATAGTTTACAATATAATAAATTAAAGTTGAGCACTATAGGTTATTATCGTATGCGAACCTCAACAGAATTAGAAATGCAGGAATTTATACCTTACAATTACACTCATGCTTCTTATGAATATAGTCGTGGGATTATTAGAGGAGATACTATTTTTATGTTTTCAGATCCACCCAAAAATAAAAAATTACCAGAACCATTTATAAAACCTAAATTACCCAAAGAACATAGTAATTGTATTTTTTACATCAAGCAAAAAGTAGATACCCTTACAGGCACTCCTGACTGGTAAAACAAAAATATTTACCTAACAAATATTTACCTATATATCTCTTATGTCGAACTCACGTTAATTTATATATCGATATGCAACATTACAAAACAATAAAAGAGCTTATCAAAGATTACAAGCAATTGCCTTACCCTGGTATAATTTATATCGAAGGAGAAAAAAAGGACAATTATCAAGAGGCAGCATTTTGGGTTTTATCAAGTAATGAGGATAAAGAACAAAATTCAGTTGAAACTAAGTACGGAGAAGTTCCCGAATCATTAGCCCAATTTGAAGTAGCTTACTTTTCAGGAGTAGGAATTTTTCAAGACATTATAGACAATAAGCTTGAACATAATGAATTGCTAACTACCGAGGATACAGACGTCCTTTTAGGAGCTATTGAGCATTACTTTGAGTATGATGATTTTCAGGATTAAGGAACGAGTAACACAGAATTAGTCTACCAATTATAGAGCAAGTCTATCAAAATACAAAAACTAATATGCAAACAGATAAGTTTAACACAGTACACGAGTTAGTCGAATGTATTAATGATTATTGGTATGAATATATTTCTGAAGGGTTTAATTTCTTGAAGAAAGAAATACACTTTATAGCCGATTTCTTTCCTTTTATAGATGTAGGAGTATTACCCTTTTCAATTACCGAGTATGTTCAAAAACAATTATCCTACCTTGAATTAACCTATAATGACTTTGAAATAAAAGCAACAGCATTGAAAAAGGATTTCTTTGCGAATCTTAGTAAATACAGGGGGCATATAGATGAGAAAACAAGAGAACAACATTTAGTAAATTTACTATTATGTTTCTTTTCTAACCATGTAGAAGAAGAAGAGTCTATTCTATACTATGTTCTTGATGATCTCCTATTTTTTAAAGTCCCCGAAGAGTTTATAATAGAGAAACTACATCAATATTTTACTGATATTATACATGTCATAGATCATAAAGAATGAAATATTAAGTACATTGTTAAGCTTCCAACGCTTTACCAATCCATAAAAGACATTTTATAAGTATGAAAATAGAAGCAATTAACAAAGGGAGTGAAGCAAAAGCCCTTGCTTTTCAGGAGTTTTTAGGCTTTACCTTACCCGATGATTATTTTAATTTTTTAGCCCAAAATGACGGAGCTATCATTGATGAAGCCTATTTCTATGTAAAGGATATAGAGGAATACATTATGTTTGAGCTTTTCTATGATATAAAAGAATGTATAGAAACCTATGAAGAGTTCCATGAGGATTTTCCTGAAAAAAGTCTTGTTATCGGGACAGATCCAGGAGGAGGGATGCTCCTTTTAGTAACCACAGACGTGGGTGATTTCTCCAAAGGGATTTATTTCTATGACCATTCTCACTTTTTTGAGGCTTCCAATAGTGATTGCAATACCTACTTTGTATGCGATACATTCAGCGAGTTTATAACCATTTTAGAGCATACCACTCTGCCACAATAAGTAACATTCTTAGATACAATAAATATGGACATATATCAATTAATTGATGATTCTTCTTATAAATCTTATAAACTAATAGGAGGTACTTCAAAGCTTATTACCTTTAAAGGACAATCCTTAATAGATTCTTGGGAAGAATTAGAAGGAGAAGTCTATAAAAACTTCGACAACAAAGGGAAAAAAGACGGTTTTGACACTCGTGTAGCTGGAGCTTTTTTAGTAATGGAGAAAGAAAAGGCAATACTTTTTACCCAAAGAATTAATGTGAAAGCAGAATTATTACCTTTCAAATTTATCAATGTAAAAAAGGATTTTGTTTTTATCAATATCCAAAATATAATAGAAGGAATAAATAATGAAGGGGTAAGTCATTTAAAGAGAATGGAATTATACAGAAACAAAGATTTGTATTTTTATGAAGAGGCTTCTAAGAATATACTATTTAGGGATGCTACTTCAGAAACGAAATTATTTTGCACTCAAGAGTTGGAAAACATTCTTAATGAGTTGGATATCAAAGGGCTTGCTCTTGAAAAAGTAGGTAAAGTAGCGCCTATACCATCTTTCCCTAAGGAAAGGAATATTTTCAACAAGTAGCATCAAATTAAAATGACAGAAGAAGCGCGAACAGAAGCATTCTTGGAATATAAAGAATATAAGGAATATATACAACGTGAATTTCAATATATCACTAAGGATAATATACTGTTTTGGAATTTGTGGAATATATCCTATCCGTTTGATGTGTTAGCTACTTATAAAGAGGCATATCCAGAGGAATACACTCTATTTAGTGAGATGTATTTTTCTTGTTGGGAAATGTCATATCAGGTAGATGAGAAAAGGGAAGTGTTAGTGTCTGTTTTTGAACAAACCTATCCTTTTGTGATAGATGAGCAAGGAGAAATTATAAATCCTAAGAATATCTTACAGCAAAAATACGAAAGTTATGATGATGAAATATTGCCTGAACTGTGTATTCTTCTCTTAATAGGTCGCTTTGATGAGATTTACAGAGGGATAAAACAAAAGGCAGAAAGGTATGGAGAGCGTGCTATCAATGCGCCAATGGAAGTCATTTCTTCTATCATCGCCTCGTACAAATGGGGGTATCTTTTCGATAATATGGATAAGAGTGTTGTCAGAGATGAAGTCAATGCCCAAATGAAATTAGTAAAAACACTACAAACATCCCGTCTTTTTTCTTTAGAAGATAGGAATATTTTTAGAAATAAGTAATAGTCTGTGAGAAAGCAAAGGAACGTTCGGTAAACACCTGTTAAAGAGTAATTTATCTAAATAGAAATGGATATATTAGAAATAGAGAAAATAATAAAAAACTTTTTAGACTTTAGCTTTATAGGGCTTTCTTTTAAACTTCCCGTTTATACAGAAGGTGATTTTTATATTATAGGAGTTGATTACGAGGATAAAATAGGGGTTAGTCATAGCAACCACTCTGTTTATTCCCTATCAGAGAGTATTCTTTTTATAAATTCGTCCTTGAACCAACTCTTTGATTGCTTGCTGTTTTTTACTGAAAACTTTGATTTTCAAGAAGAATACAGTGATACATTACGGTTGAAAAAGCTAAAAACTATAAAAAGCCACTTTTTTAAAATAGACACTCCATGTTTGGAGCCAAATACTTGGTGGAGTTATATCTTAGAACAAGTAGAGGAGGGGATATTATAGTGTTACAAGCGCTATTTATTTAGATACATGCTACATAATGAAGAACTTTGTTTGGCTATCAGAGGTAGGAAAAATTCTATAAAAATATTTAATATGAATCTGGAAGAAATTGACAAATATATAAAGTGGAAAGACAGATGGTCTAAGAAAGATAATATTGACATGTATCAATATATAAGCTTTAATATCCATCCTGATGATATTTTAATCATAGGTAAATTACTATTTCCTGAGATTATAGAAATTGAGGATTGTATTTTTCTAAAAGATAATTTTGATGACTTTCTTTATAAGAATCTCAAGAAAAGATATAACAATAGTAGAGAAATAGAATTTGAGATAAATAAATTAAAGTTATATGATTTATTTGCTCATTGTACGGATACTATAGATGATAAATTATTTAGAAAGATAGGTGAATTCATACAATTTTCTTGGAATATTTATTTTAAACATAAATTTCCTAATAAAAATATAGTGATAGAATACATAAGTGATCCCTATAACTATGGTGATGTATTGTCCTTCTATGTAGAAAAGCAGAAGTAGTTATCAATCCAACAACGGGTAAAATTGTATCTATTAATCAACTTCAACTAAAAAAGGAAAAAGATTATGCAAAGAGTGAAATTAACGATAAAACAATATTATTTTTTGCAAGATTTAATAAAACAATCTATAATTACTAACGTTTTCTATAAGGATAATCATATAGTCATTATTGAGTTATCTGAAGATGATATGGATAAAATAAGAGATTTAGCATTAGATTATCTTGATATATATGGCTTTGATAAAGATTATGAACTGACAGAATCAGGAATATTGGCAGAGGAACTGGTAGACAAATTGTATACTTAGTCTTCATGATGACATGAATTTTAATGAGCTGATAGAAGAATAGAAGAAAAGCTGGACAAGTGTATGTAACTAAAAGTAAAGCAAGAGGGTGTAAATCATTATGATAATAGATGTTTATAAAAATATTCTAACTATATCTATAAAAGAGACATATATAGACCAATTTTATAATTTTTAGCCCAAAGTCAATGAGAAATATTCTATCGTAGTTCCTTTTGATTTTAATGATTACAATGATTTATCTCAATACATAGTTGATAGTTCAAAACGATTGATTGACATATCTTTAGAAAGAACTTATACCCTTAAAGGGAAGAAAATAAAATTAGGAAAGTAGCTGGTGCTCAGTTTATCTTATACAAAAAATCAATGAAATAATTGTACGTTTATTTATAACAAACTATGAAAGAAGAATTGTTTATATGGTTTATGACTACAACACGCTGGAGAACAGGGGTGCCCCAGTTCTTTTACAATGCTGAGTTATCGGATTTAGAAAATCCTACTAATTCTGATTGGAAATATATGAAAAACATCCCTTCTCAGATGCTCCTTACCTATAAAAACAAAGGGAGTGTTAGGTTTGACTGGGTTTTCTATAGAAATAGAATAATGGTTGTCTCAGAAGAGTTTTTATCTTTCCTATCAGCGTATTGGGAGGAAAATCGCTATGTGGTATCTCCTTGTTTGGTACAAAACTCGAAAGGAGTATCTTGCTCCGATAAGTCCTACTTTGTTCTTTTCCTTTTAGAGGTAGATAATTCCTCTTTTATCTTGGAAGAAGAAGGGAAAAAACGTATAGCGGGTAATCGTTTTGAATATCTATACCCGAATATAACTATAAAAGAGCAGAGAAAAGGCGTGTTCTATTATGATAGGATAGCTTATGAAGAAGGGTTGCTATTCACAGAAGAGACAAAAGACATTGTTTTGAGTTCATTCTATAAGCCTGAGATTTATTTGATAGAAGATTTTCCTACAGCTTATAACAATATGAATAAAAAAGAAGAATTTTTGCCTAAATGTATTATGAAGTAGGGGAGAGAACCCTATCAATAGCAGATTCATCAAACTAATGTTATAATAGAGCATGAAATTTTTGTGCAAACTATCTAATTCTTTTAGTTTGCTTATAAAAAACAGACACTGTAAAACAAATTAAAGCATGTATTATAAACTTTCACAATTTTACAAACGAGATGTTAGCTTTACTTATAGTGAAGCGCAAAATCCTATAAGTTGGTTAGATTTCTTTTCTGGAGAGAGATTGAATATTGAAACCCCTTTAGTTTTTAGCGTAGACAGATTGGATACTTACCTTCACACATATGATATATTACCTACCATTGGAACGCCTTTGGTAAGTAGTAGGTTTAGGAATTTATTTTCGAATTTGGTTGATAATAAGGAAATAGAATTCTTCCCTGCTCATATAGTAGATAAGAAGGGGAACTATGATGATACTTTTTTTGCATTGAATATTTTACAGTTAATTCCTTGTCTGGACAAAGAAAAATCTATTTTTGAAATAGATGAAGACAACTATTATTCTATAAAGAAATGGTTTATAGAGGCTCAAAAAATGGAATCTTATTCTATTGTACGAATGAAAGAACATAGCTCTTACATAATAGTATCTGAAGAGTTTAAGAATATTTGTGAAAGAGAAAAATTAAAAGGCTTTAATTTTACGGAAGAGGGCTATTCCATTTGGCGTTAAGCGCCCATGTGTCTAATATTGATAAGAGAACAATATCCCTATTACACAAACATAGAAAATTTGTAAGATCTGAGGGAGCTTTTGTTTATATAGAACCTACGTTAAAGATTAAAGATAAGGATAAAGGGTTACAAAGTTTCAGCTAAAACTCTATAACCCTTTATTTCCTATTGGTTCTAATCACTAACCACTAATCACTGACCACTAATAGATACAAAAAGTGTTTCCCCTTCTTTGCTGACAGCCGCTACTTTCTTAGTGGTAAGTCCCTTGATCGCCTTATCCCATTTCTTATTGGAAAATTCGGTCTTAGCCTTAAGGTCTTCCAAAGGTAACTTGTTATCCTTTTTAAGCAGGTCAAGGATTAGTTTTTCGTCATCGGAGAGTTCTACTTCCTTGCGTTCAGGGCGCATCTGTGGGAAGAAGAGTACTTCCTGTATGGTCTCGTTGTTGGTTAGGAACATAATAAGCCTATCCATACCGATACCTAGCCCAGAAGTAGGCGGCATACCATACTCTAAGGCGCGGAGGAAGTCTTGGTCTATGAACATCGCCTCATCATCACCACGTTCGGAGAGTGCCATTTGTGCCTCAAAGCGTTCGCGCTGATCGATAGGGTCGTTTAGCTCGGAATAGGCATTGGCGATTTCCTTACCACATACCATGAGTTCAAAGCGTTCGGTAAGGTTTTTGTCATTGCGGTGTTCTTTGGTAAGTGGCGACATCTCTTTAGGATAGTCGGTGATAAAAGTAGGCTGGATAAAGTTGCCTTCGCACTTTTCTCCGAATATCTCATCAATGAGTTTACCTTTGCCCATGGTATCATCTACTTCTATACCAATGGATTGGGCGAAAACTCTAAGTTCGTCCTCGCTCTTTCCTGTAATGTCAAAGCCTGTAAAGCGTTTGATGGCTTCGGTCATGGTAACACGCGGATAAGGTGCTTTGAAATCCACTTCGTGCTTGCCAAAAGTTGCTTTGGTAGTACCATTCACCGCCTTAGCACAGTATTCCAAGAGGTTTTCGGTGAATTCCATCATCCAGTTGTAGTCCTTGTAGGCCACATAGATCTCCATTCCTGTAAATTCAGGATTGTGGGTTCTGTCCATTCCCTCGTTGCGGAAGTTCTTGGCAAACTCATATACCCCATCAAAGCCCCCTACGATCAGGCGCTTAAGGTAGAGTTCGTTGGCAATACGCATATAGAGCGGAATATCCAAGGCATTGTGATGGGTAATAAACGGACGCGCGGAAGCCCCCCCAGGAATCGCCTGAAGGATAGGGGTTTCTACTTCTATATACCCATGATTGTTGAAGTACTCACGCATGGCGTTGAATAGGCGGTTACGCTTGAGGAACACCTCTTTTACCTGCGGATTCACTACCAAATCCACATAACGCATACGGTAACGTTGTTCTACATCGTTGAACTCATCGTGTACCTTTCCTTGGGCATCTACCTTAGGGAGGGGGAGCGGACGTAAGGTCTTACACAAGACTTTGAACTGCTTTACCTCAATGGATTTTTCCCCCATATTGGTCGTGAAGAGGGTACCTTCTACCCCGATAAAGTCGCCTAAGTCAAGGAGTTTTTTGAACACCTCATTATAGAGGGTCTTGTCCTCCCCTGAGCAGAGGTCATCGCGCTTGAAGTAGAGTTGTACGCGACCAGAGCTGTCCTGCAAGGTAGCGAAAGAGGCTTTCCCCTGAATACGGAAGGACATCAGGCGGCCAGCTACCACTACCTCCTTACCTTCTTCGTATTGGGTTTCTATGTCTTTGGCGAGGAAGTTCACAGGGAATAGCTCTGCAGGATACGGATTGATGCCTAATTCCCTAAGCTTTGCGAGCTTCTCTCGACGGATTAGTTCTTGTTCGGTCATTTTATATAGATTTATGAGGGCAAAAGTACAAAATAATGATTAATGAGCAATGATGAATGATTAATTATTAACAATATTTTTATTATGGGTAAATGTCCTTTTCTAGAAGAAGGTTTGTTTTAGTTCGTCTATACTAATGGCTTTGTAGTTCTGATGCAGTTCTTGACTAATATTGAATAATAATCTTTTTGCTATTTCTAAAACAGGCTTCCCTTGTGGGCTATAAGGCTTAAAGACAAGATAGTAGGTGTTTTTGATAGGAAGAGTATCCCCCAATAGTTTTATAGAATCCTCAATTTTTTTACACAAAGCTCTTCTACTTTTATTACCATTAAAATAATTGTTGGGGTTTTCTACATTCAGTTTTATTTCTACTAAAATAACTCTTTTCCTTAATTCATCACTTACTACAAAACAAGTATCTACAGAACTGTCTTTGTTTTTCTTCAGTTGGGTTGCTATTTCATTTTGTATATCATCTAAATCAAGAGCTACGACCTCAGTGAAATAGTTGGGGATTGTTTTTAGCTGATTGTCATTTGTTAGAATAATCAGATTCAAATCTTTCACAAAAGTAGGGTAAGCCTTTGCAATAGAATGGTTTAGTGTTTCTATTCTATTATAGGTCATCATGATCACTCTCTATACTATATTGACTAATTCTATCTATAGCGATATTAAAGGAACCAAAAATAGGTGCTATATCACTTCCTAAAGCTCGGTAGTTATACAAATAGTCTTCTTCAGTCTTTTCAGCTAAATAGTAATTCACATTATCCAATACGCCTTCTTTTTCAGCTATATAGCGGATAGCACTCACCATGTCAGGGTTATGACTTGCCAAAAAGAATTTTACGCCTATATGCTTGTGTAAGAGCACGATCAAACGGGCATACTCTACAATCCATTGGGGGTGTAAGTGCGATTCAGGTTCGTCTATAATTAGCAATGTACGATTATCTATATGTCCGTTTTTGAGTAACAGCTGAATGATTGAAAAAGCTTTAATCCCTGTGGCTACTTCATTGAGGTCAAAGGTTTTACCATCGGCACGAGTAAAAGAGAAATCACTATATGGCCAGTCTATATTATATTCAGCTTCTCCATGGATATTATCAGATATAAGAGAAAGCATTTCCCTTTGATAGCTTTTTATGTCTCCCTGTTCCTTTAGTAATTTGTTAAGTTCATCCCAGTGATCAAAATTCGATACGGAAATAGACATAGGAGTGTCAATATAGATAGCTTTATTTACCATAAAAGGAAGAGATAAGTTTTCTTTTTTTAAAGATACAATTACCTCATCGTCTTCTGAAACTTCAAAGATTTCAGGAAGTTTTTCTTCAAAAAGATCTAATAATTTTTCTATAAATAAGGAGGTAGGCCTTTTTTGTATTTTATTTTCAGCTTGTTTTATTTTTTCTTTTACAAAATATTTTAATCCTTCAATTCCTTTTTCTTGTTGATCTTCTAATATATCATCAACATAACGATTATATCTAGAGTTCTGTATATCTAATTTGGCGTATAATTCCTTAATAAATGTAATTAAATATAATTCTATTTCTTTAAGAGATAGATTTTTGTAGGTTTCTTCACTTCTTAAGTCTTTAATTTTATCGTATTTCTTTACATCAATAATCCTTCTATTGATATTACCGTCTTTATTGATAGCAGTATAATATGTGATGTTTAAAAAATAAAATAAATCATGAAAATTTCGCATTAATTCTTCCTTTACCAACACCTCATAATTAGAGGAGGTATTGAACAGGTAGTACAATAGCTTGGAAATGGTACTTTTTCCTGAGCTATTTTCTCCAGCAACCACGGTGATCCCACTAATCTGTATAGCAGCATAACCAATGGCGCGGAACTTCTCAGTAACTACTTTTATATTGGATTGCATAGCTTTTACTTTTCACTTAAAACAGCGTGGGTTGCCCATCATGGAAGCGTACTTTTCCTAAGTGCTTATAAGCCAAATCGGTAACCTCACGCCCGCGGGGGGTACGAATGATAAATCCTTGTTGGATCAAGAAAGGTTCATATACCTCTTCTAGTGTTTCAGCATTCTCGGAAACGGCAGTGGCCAAGGTAGTGATCCCCACAGGGCCGCCCTTGAACTTGTCAATGATAGTAAGGAGTATCTTATTGTCCATTTCGTCCAAGCCATGGGCATCTACATTGAGGGCTTTTAGGGCAAAACGAGTAATCTCTATATCTATCTTGCCATTGCCTTTTATTTGGGCAAAGTCGCGTACACGTCTGAGCAGTGCATTGGCAATACGAGGGGTACCTCGGCTACGTCCGGCTAGCTCTATGGCAGCCTCTTCGGAGATAGGTGTCCCTAAGATATAGGCACTGCGCTGGAGAATAGAGGCTAACAGTTCGGTAGTGTAGTACTGCAACCTACTTTGGATACCAAAACGTGCTCGCATAGGTGCGGTAAGTAAGCCCGAACGGGTAGTAGCCCCAATAAGGGTAAAGGGGTTAAGGTTAATCTGTACCGTACGAGCATTGGGGCCGGACTCTATCATGATGTCTATCTTATAATCTTCCATAGCCGAATAAAGGTATTCTTCTACGATGGGGCTTAGGCGGTGAATCTCGTCAATAAAGAGTACATCACGAGGTTCTAAATTGGTCAGAAGCCCTGCCAAATCCCCAGGCTTGTCCAGCACTGGGCCTGAGGTGATTTTGATACCCACGCCCAGCTCATTAGCCAAGATATTGGCAAGGGTTGTTTTCCCCAGTCCAGGAGGGCCATGGAAGAGGGTATGATCGAGGGCTTCTCCACGGAGATTAGCCGCCTTGACAAATATTTTAAGGTTTTCCAAAATAGCCTCCTGCCCCGTAAAGTCATCAAAAGAAAGTGGCCGTAAGGCGCGCTCTATATCTAACTCTTGGGGAGAAAGGTTACTCTTTTCTGGATTCAGGTTTGCATTCATGATCAATGGTTCAGAGAAGCTATTAGTTCCTATTATTGAAAAACTTTGTCTTTGTTTTTTGAGAATTCTTCTGCTTCTTTCATAGCTTTTAGGGTAGTCGTATTAGGGATATTTTCAACAGTCTTTTGTTCTTCTTGTAAAAGTTTAGGCCACATATTGGAACCAAAAACTAAATCCTCATCTAATACCTTTATTAGTGGTTTTTCTTTGAATTTCAAGAGATAATCCCACATAGTTAAGGATTTGTGTTTTTTAGAGTTACTTTCCTTTTTCATATAAACTGTGAAATTCTTAAACACGCCACAAAAGTACAATAAAATTCCTTAGAAAGCAAGTCTATAACACGCTTTTGAGCACTTCCCATGAGTGGGGTGTCTTGAAAGCGGGCAGGTGCCAGCGGTAATAGTTCAAGAGTTGCTCCAAGAGGTCATTGCGCTCCTCTCGTCTCATTTTCAGTTGGCTAACCTCCTCCATGGAGTGGGTGAGGAAGAATTTCAAAAGAAGACTCTCGGACTCGCTCATCAGAAAATGGCCATTGTGCATGGCGACAAATACCCCTGCTTCTATATCAAAATAGGGGAGTTCCATAGCACTTGTATTGGGTAGCACTCCTAAGTAGAAAGTAAGATCAGTGAGGAATTTTAGGTGAAAGTTGGCAAAGTGCTCTGCCCTGTCATACCATTGTAGGTTCTTCTCCCAAAAGGAAAAAAGGGCAGCATTAGGTACTTCCTCCTGCAATACGTTGTTACCTATCTCGGCTAGGAAAAACAACACTGAACTACGGATCACGCTTTGGTGTAAACTCTTATAAGGATAACTGACTTTTACTTCCTTGATATACTCCAGTGTACCATCATTACGGTCAGTGGTGATAACCTCCAACTGACTCAAGGGTTGGAAATAGGCGGGGGTAATGGCTTTTTTCTTATGCTTCAGTACGCCCTTGAGCAGGTAGGAGCGCACCCCTTCTAGTGTATAACAACGTACGATAAGGCTCGTTTCCTGGAATTTAATAGCAGAAAGCACTATGGCCTTGGTTTGTATCATTGGGGCGGGAGTAGGTGATTGGGGCTGAGTGTGAGGGTATCGGAACTATTGAGCAAGGTGTCGAGCTTGTCGTCCAACTTTTCCTTGTTAAGGAAGTTGATATAACGAATCACTGAGGCAAAGGACTCTCGTATATCCAAGATGCCTTGTTGTACTTCCTCCTTGGTAAGTCTGGGGTTTTCTTTGACCTCACTAGAGAGCCGACGTACATAGGTCTCAAAGAGTTTCAGACGGGCTTTGATCTCATTTCGGCGGAGCTTTTCAGGGAAATTGTCCTTTGCCCATAGCTGCCTGAGTTCATCTTCAAGTTGGAAGAGCCAAAAATAGATGCTGTTATACGAGCTTTTGATGTTTTTCTCCTTTCCCAGTAGCTTTTCGCTTGATTTTTCTATCTCATCCTGGTACTTTACAGGTAAAAGAAGCTCAGAACGATAGAAGGAAATGTAATCTTCGGCAACTTCTTTCTCATCATAGTTGATAGCAAAGTTATATTCGCCATATAGAGGGGTCTCTACCTGCATATCTACCTTGAGCCAACCATCATCTTCTGTGGTGAGCTTGGTATAGGGGGCTAAGGTATTGAGAGAGAGGCTGTCCAAGTGTAGAAACTGTTCACGTATAACCTTCTGATCCTTTTGGCGTATGATTTCCAGCTTTACCTTTTTGATGCCAGAGGAGGGGTACATACGCACAGAGAAAGTATAGGGAAGATCTTTAAGCAAAATTGCTTCCCAAGCAAAGGATGCTACCTCGTCCGTCTTGCGCTTGACAAACTTGTAAGCGGTGTCGGACTTACTTTCTAAGTCGCGCCAATCCTGCATGATGCTCCCATTGGTTTGGATATTTTCTTTGGCGGTAGCATAGAGCCGCTTATATACATAGAGTGAGTCAGGGTTGGTATTCTTTAGTATAGGAACAGTTTGTCGCTCTGGGGAAATACTCAGTAGTATTTGGTAAATGGTTTTTAGTTCATACCAATTACGTATATTCTGGGCGGCTTCTTCGCTCAGTTCAGGAAAGGTGTATTTCTTGATATATACACTTTTGGCCTCTTGTCTCTGGGATATTGCTGGCTTTTTGCGTTGTTCGCAGGAGAGTAAGCTGCCTATAAGAAAGAATAGGAGTAGGGTTTGTCTCATTTGGATATACAATGAAAAAGGCTACCTTACCACTTGAAAGGGGTTAAGTAGTTTTCTTGACATATTGGGTAAGGATTACAATCTGTTGCCCTTCTACTTTCCCCTCTATATATTGGGCGTTTTCAGGGTCTAAGGCAATTTTGCGCACAATGGTACCTTGCTTGGCGACCATACTGCTGCCCTTTACCTTTAAGTCTTTGATAAGTACCACATTGTCCCCAGCGGAAAGTACAGTACCGTTGCTATCCTTGTGGATGACTTTTTCACCTTCCTCCAAGTGGTCATTAAGCGCTTGAGCAAAAGCCAATTCCTCATCGGTAAGGTACAGCATATTGAGTAGGTCTAATGACCAGCCTTCTGCTTTGAGGCGGTTGAGCATACGCCAAGCCATGACCTTTACAGGCAGGTGCTCACTCCACATACTATCATTGAGGCAACGCCAATGATTGCTATCCATAGTTTCAGGGTTATTGATTTGGCTGATACAGGTTTCACAGGCCAAAAGACTATCATCTACGCCTCCTACTTTGGAAGGAGGTACTTGGTAGATACTCAGGGAAGTAGTGCTTCCACATAGTTCACAACAGTTCCCACTGCGCTTTTTCAGATCATCTAATAACATAAAAGTTGCATTTTGCCACTTGTGGTTTACAAGGGGCAAAAATACAACTTTTAATTGTTAATTGTAAATGGTTAATTGTTAATTTTGGAGAGTGCTAATATAGTATATTTTTTTATCGTATATATAAATATTTTTGTACCTTTGCCCTCGATTAATAGAAATAATCTATTATAAGAAAATAGAAAGAATTATTATTTTATGAAAAGAAAAATTTTCACAAGTTTTTTTGCTATTACATTAGGTTTCAATGCTGTAGCACAAGTTAAGGATATTAGTTTTGCCATAGCCCCCACAGTGGAATATGTGTTGTGGAATAAAAAATCAGCCATTCAAAATGGTTTTATGGTTGGCGGGTATGTAGGTTTTGGTTTTGGTAAAAACTTAGAATTGCTCGGTTCGTATAGCCAATCGTTAGGATTGAAATCGAGAATTGACGGTTTTTCTGTGCCAGATAATATAAGGGATGCATTTACTTCCTCTGATGTAGATGTTCATCGTTGGGGAGGAGAACTCAAGGGTAATATACCGATGACTTACTCCTTTCAGCCTTATGTTACCTTGGGGGCTGGGATACAAACAATAAAAGCAAATGAAACAAAACAAGATGCCATTTATTATGCTTTTGGTTTAGGGACTAAATTCAATTTGACAAGACGCCTTACGCTCAATCTTCAGGCAAAAGGAACCTACTTTAATTCTGATGCCTCTAATATCCTTTATAAGCCTTCTGAAGCAAGAACAAGTACTTATAACCAATGGATAACAGATAATATCTCTAATGAGAAGATGCTAAATTGGTCTCTTCAGGCGGGATTACAATTGTATCTGGGCGGTCGTAATCCTAACGAGCTTACAGAATTGGACAATTCTTATACGAATCTTAAGAATTTCAAGGTTGTAGTAGCTCCTGCAATTGGCTATATTGATTTTGACGATGATAATAACTTCCGTAACACTTATTTAGCAGGTGCTTCATTAGGTTTTGACTTTACAGAATACATAGGAGTAAGAGGATTCTATTATCAAGCAATGAAGGAAGAGAAAGTATCATTAGACTTTGATAAACTCTCATTGTATGGTGCAGAATTCTTAGCACGGCTCAATGTCTCTAACGGAGTGGTTCCTTATATTACCGTTGGGGCAGGATATCTTAACGTAGGCAAAGACTATCAAGGTAAAGTCTCCACAGCTGAGAACAAATCAAGTATTTTTGCCAAAGGAGGGCTTGGTCTGGCTATCCCATTAAGCAAACATTTAGAGCTGTTTGGAGTGGCTAATCTCTTATATACCACAGGTAATGAGAGTGCAGATAATGCACTAAAATCACCTAATAAGTTGCAAAGCAATGTCTTTTACAATGCAGGTATTCGTATTAAGTTTGCTAAAGAAAACGAAAAATATACTTATCAAGACCTTGTTAACGAACTTCAGACTACAGAAATGAAGGAAGGAAAAGAACAAGCAAAGGTTCAAAACGATACAAAAGCGACACCTATATCTCAAAAACAAAAAGATATAGATTATTTCAATGCACAGATTGCAACTGTTGAAAAACAAATACAGCTTGCTTATCGTCAGAATGATATAAATAACGCTTCTTTATTGCTAAAAGAAAAGGAAAAATGGGAAGAATTGCGCAATAATTACGTAGCAGAGCATATTCCTTACCCTTCCGATAATCAAGCAAACTTGGTGAGAATGACGCCAGAACAATTGCAAACCTTGATTTCTGAAATAGTTAATAAAATAGAAGAAGGCGAAGGAAAAACACCAGATCAACGTATTGATAGACTCGAAAAATTGTTGCTAGAGATTAATAATGATAATAAGAAAATAGAAGAACAGCAAAAAATGAATCAGTCTATACTTGAAGCTGTTAAGAATTTGGAAGGAAATATCCAAAAAACAAATGTCGTTGTGCCTACAGGACAAAAAATGAATACAACAACAAAAGGAACTAAATAAAAAAGCCCAAAAATATGAATAATATCATAAAAAAGGGGATTATATTTATATTAGTGTTTGTTCCAACTATTATTTTTGCTCAAGATAAACTATACAATCAGCAGAAAGAGATTGTCTTATCCAAAGAGGAACTACAATTACTCTTACAAAAGGTTGCAGAGGCTAAAATGAGAAAAATAAGAGGAGAGAAACTGGCTAATTTGCATAAATCTCAACAGAAAAAGGCTGTTTCAAACATATATGAATCCAATGAGGTAAAAAACTTTTACTATTTAGCTCAAAATATGGACTCTACACATACAGACATAGAGCAAGTAAATAGAAAATTGGATATCCTATTGGCTTATATGATGAAAAAAGACAGTATATCGGTTATTCATTTGACAGATACAGCAAAGTATGTGGCCAATAGTAATCTCAATAGAGCAAATTATGTAGCTAATAACCCTAATACAGCAAAGCAGATAGCTAAAAATAATCCTAATGCGACAAGGCAGGTAGCTAAAAATAATCCTAATGGATCAAAACATGTAGCTAATGATTCTGATAAGGATATTATGTTACAAAAGCAGTTGGATATGATAGCTAAATCAATAAAAGATTTAAGTAATCAGCAAAAACTATTGACAGCTGCGATGGTTCCACTAGCAACATTGAACAACAAGGATAAGCTTGACAAAATCCAACAGAATATAGACTCTATTTTGTTGGCTTCTAAAAAACAAGCAGCGCATGATAATGTACAAAAAAACAAAGAGATAGTAGCTCCTGTACAAAATGTAAAAACACCAGAGCATAATGGAGGAAATTCGGTTATTTCAGAAGAAAGAAGGCGTACATTAGAAGATTTATTGGCTAAGTATGGAAATAAAAAGACACCTATTTACTTTGCAAACAATGCGTATGTACCTTTACCACATGATACAGATGCTATAGATCAAATAGTAACTATGCTCCGCAATAATCCAGAACTATCCATTCTGTTGGAAGGATATGCGAGCAATGTGGGTACAGCAGCGTACAATAATCAATTGTCAATGAAGCGTTCAGAAAGTGTAGCCCGCTTACTTCAAAAGCAAGGAATCGCATTACAACGGATACTTACCGCTTTTAGAGGAATAGATGATTCAGTGGATAAAGAAAAAGCGCGAAGAGTAGATATATCGGTTATAATACGCTGATAAATAAAGAGTTTGTTTGGAAGAATTTCTACAAATCCTTGATATAAAAGGCACGAGCATTCCGCTCGTGCCTTTATAATTATACTTGGTGTTTGCTATGGATAGGAAAGGGGAGAAGTCTGAACAATACAGCTGACGCATTACCCTTTGTCTGATAGACTATATGAAGTTATCTACATTACCAAAATTTCTAATCCGTCAAATGATGTTGTGGCATTTATTTGTATACAATGAGTAGAGGTTTCTATCTTTAATGTTATTATATTTCCTGCTTTGTCAAACAAATACCTCATATTAATTATTTTTCCATAGTTTTCTACGGAGGAATAGGACATTATGCAGAAAATATCCTCTTCTTCTAAATCAAAATTAGAACTTATCTTTGATATTTCTACAAGTTTAATATTGCCATCATTAGAGGATATTTCTATTATCTTTCCATTGTCTAATTTGAGGAAACCCCCGCTGGTGCGAGCTTGCAGCTCGTACCTACTATTAAGTAGAGCCTTTCGCTCTTTATGGGAGCTACAAGCTCCAATAATCATAGGCACGAGCTGCAAGCTCGCGCCAGCAGAGGGGTACATCCTCTTTGGTAGGACTTACTATATACACTTGGAATTTCAATGGACTACAGGAACTTAGAAAGGTTATAGCTCCTAAGAATAGTAACATTTTTCTCATAAGTATAATTTCGGTTTTTAGTTGTTAGTTCAAAAAATTATTCATATCTTTGCCCCGAAAACAAAAAGAGATGCGAGTTGAGGGCGCCAACCCTCAACTCATAAATCACTAAAGAAGTCTTAGTTTTCTAATCAAAACTTTTGAGACTAATCTAAAGGATTTACACTTAATTTGGAGTTCTAAGCGCATCTCTTTTGTTTTAGGTTTCAAGGAACCCAGCCGTCCTTGATGTCGGCATCACCGATTTTCAATGACAACACAAATGTACGAATTTATTCCTTGGAAATCAAGATTTTTTAGTGATTAAAGGGAGAACCTCAATCTATAACTTTGTCTCTAAGGATAATAAGTACATGAGAAGACATCTCTTGAAAGCCCTAAGTTGTAAGACTTAGGGCTTTTTTGTTAGAAGTCAGAGATTTCATGGGTTAGTATAGAACTTTAGCAAAAACCCTATACGCTTCTATTCCTTAACTCAAACCTCAAAACTCAAAAACTCCTTCTGGTGTTACTACATAGTCCAAAGGAATATCGCCTTCTCTTACGTCTTCTATAAGAGGTTCAGGCGGGAAGAAAGATAGTCCAATCTTGAGGGTATTTGCCTTGCACTTGGCTAAGAAATTATCATAAAACCCCTTGCCATAGCCTATGCGGTTGCCTGTGGTATCATAGGCTAAGAGAGGGACAAAAGCGACCTCTATCTCTTCGCTCTTTATGGGGATACCTCCTTGTGGTTCAGGGATATGCCATTTGTTATTGGCCTCTATCTGGGTAGGATCATATAAAAAATGCTCCATACGTACGGTCTCCATTAGGGTGCGAGAAACGACCAAGGTCTTTTCACGCTCCTGCAAAAGGCGGATAAGGTAGCTGGTATCCACTTCTCCAAACGAGGTGATAGAAAGGAAGCTATGGAAAACCTGCTTATCCCAAATAGGAAGCTGTAGTGTTTGCAGAGCTATCTGCTGGCTCAGGAGGGCTTGTTGCTCAGCGGGAATGGCTGCCCTCTTTTGCTTGTAGAGGGTGCGGAGGGCTTTCTTGTTCATATATATTGTCCTGTATAGCTATTTTTGTTCTTCTTAATTTCCTCTGGGGTACCTGTGGCTACGAGGTTTCCTCCCTTTGCTCCGCCTTCTCGGCCTAAGTCTATGATATAGTCAGCACGGCGAATGACCTCTACATTGTGTTCTATCACGATAATAGAGTGCCCGCGCTCGATCAGAGCATTGAAGGAACGTAGCAGCTTGCCTATATCATGGAAGTGAAGCCCTGTGGTAGGCTCGTCAAAGATAAAGAGGGTAGGGGTTTCTTGGTATGATTTTACTAAGAAAGAGGCTAGCTTGATACGTTGCGCTTCCCCGCCAGAGAGGGTCGAGGAGGGTTGCCCTAGTGTTACATAACCTAAGCCTACTTCCTGCAAGGGAAGGAGCTTTTGGGCAATTTTTTCCTGCTTGTGTTCGGTAAAGAAAGCCACGGCATCATCGATAGTGGTCTCCAGTAGGTCGTGTATATTCTTCCCTTGGAAAGTAACTTCCAAAATCTCAGGCTTGAATCGCTTGCCATCACAGGCCTCACAAGTCAGATGTACATCGGCCATAAACTGCATTTCTATGGTTACCTCTCCTTCGCCTTTGCAGGTCTCACAGCGGCCTCCTTCGGTATTGAAAGAGAAGTGTTTGGCCGTATAGCCACGCATCTTGGCGAGCTTCTGGGAGGCAAAGAGCTGACGAATATCATCGTAAGCCTTGATATAGGTCACAGGATTGGAACGAGTAGACTTTCCTATGGGATTTTGGTCGACAAACTCAACCCGCTTGATGTGGGAGAACTTTCCGTCCATGCTGCTGTACTCGCCTATCTTGTCCGTAGGTTGGTCGAGCTTGCGCAAAAGGGCAGGGTAGAGGATATGCTTCACTAAGGTACTCTTCCCACTACCAGATACACCGGTTACTACGGTGAGCATATCCAAGGGGAAGGTAACATCTATATTCTTTAGGTTATTGGCACGGGCGCCTTTGATTTCGATAAAGTGCTTGGAGGGACGTGCTTTCTTAGGCATTTCTATAGTACGCCTGCCGCTGAGGTATTCTCCGGTAAGGGTAGGAGCCTTGAGGATCTTCTCATAGGTACCTGTGGCAACCACTTCTCCGCCTAGGGTACCCGCTTCGGGGCCTATATCTATGATATAGTCAGCAGCTTTCATAATGTCCTCATCGTGTTCTACCACGATGACGGTGTTGCCCAAGTCTCTAAGTGTTTCAAGTACGTGAATAAGGCGTTCGGTATCTTTAGGGTGTAGCCCGATGCTTGGTTCGTCCAAGATATACATGGAGCCTACCAAACTGCTCCCCAAGGAGGTAGCCAAGTTGATACGCTGACTCTCTCCCCCTGATAGGCTATTGGACTTGCGGTTGAGGGTAAGGTAGCCCAAACCAACATCCAATAAGTAGTGCAGGCGGTTGTGTATTTCTCTCAAGAGACGTTCAGCGACCTTTTGTTCGTATGGGCTGAGGGTGAGCTTGTCAAAGAAAATCACCAAATCGGAGATCGGCATAGAAACCAAATCAGAAATGGATTTGCCCCCTACGCGTACATAATTGGCTTCGGGGCGGAGTCGCTTGCCTCCACAGGCATAGCAGGTAGTCTTACCACGGTAGCGAGCAAGGAGTACGCGGTTTTGTATCTTATAGTTCTTTTCCTCCAATTCTTTGAAAAAGGCAGTAAGCCCTGTAAAGTACTCATTGCCGTCCCATATAAGCTGCTTTTGGGCTTCGGTAAGCTCGTACCAAGGGCGGTGAATAGGAAAATCAAACTTATAGGCATTATTGACCAACTGATCTCTGAACCACGACATGGTCTCCCCACGCCAAGGATAAATAGCGTTGTCATATACCGAAAGGGAGGTGTTGGGTATGATGAGGGTCTCATCAAGCCCTATGGTATCACCATAACCCTCACACACAGGGCAAGCTCCATAAGGATTGTTGAAGCTAAACAGATGTACATTAGGCTCCAAGAAGGTAATCCCATCGGCTTCGAACTGGTTGGAAAAGTGGTGTTCCTCTCCTGTGGTCAAGTCTTCCACAGAGCAAACGCCTTTTCCTTCAAAGAAAGCGGTACTTACCGAGTCGGCCAAGCGTTGGGCGGTCTCTTCTTCGTGATCCACTATGATACGCTCTATGACTAATTGAAAGTCGCTTTTGACCTTCTTGAAATCCAAATCACTAAGGCGCACGACTTCCCCTTGGTACTTAATACGGGCATATCCCTGCTCTTCTAATAGGCGAAGGGTTTGCTCGTAGGTACGCCCAGCACTAAGGGTAATAGGGGAGAGGAGCAATAGCTTGTGTTCATCGGGAAAAGAAAGGATAAAATCCACCACATCGGAGACGGTATCTTTCTTAACCTCTCTACCTGATATAGGAGAAAAGGTATGTCCCACTCGTGCAAAGAGTAGCTTTAGGTAGTCATACACTTCAGTGGAGGTACCCACAGTGGAGCGAGGATTGCTGGTGTTGACTTTCTGTTCAATAGCAATAGCAGGGGAGATGTTCTCGATGAAATCCACCTTAGGCTTGTCCAGCCTACCCAAGAACTGGCGGGCATAGGAACTCAGGCTTTCCACATAGCGGCGTTGTCCTTCCGCATAGAGGGTATCGAAGGCCAATGTAGATTTTCCAGAGCCTGAAAGCCCCGTTACCACCACTAATTTCCCCTTGGGAATAGCTACACTGATATTTTTAAGATTATGTAATTTAGCTCCTTTGATAAGGATTTGTTCTTCTTTCATTTTTTTTACTTTTCACTATTCATTTTTCACTCTTCACTCTTCACTTTCTTGGTACCACTGTGCATACTTCACATAAGCATTGGCGATACGGTTTATTTCTCCTTCGGTAAGTTCAGGGGATATGTCCTTAATCTTCTTAGCGGGGACACCTGCCCATACCTCACCCGACCCTATATGGGTGCCTTTGGTAACCACTGCCCCTGCCGCTACGATAGAGTTGCTCTCCACCACACAGCCGTCCAAGACAATCGCTCCCATACCGATAAGCACATTATCCTTGAGTGTACAGCCATGTATGATGGCATTGTGTCCTATGGAAACATTGTTACCGATGGTAGTAGAGGTTTTCTGGTAGGTGCAATGTACCATGACATTGTCCTGTATATTCACTTTGTTGCCGATGACAATAGCATTCACATCGCCCCTAAGGACGGCATTGTACCATACACTACAATCCTCTCCGAGGGTAACCTCGCCAATAAGGACAGCTGTTTCGGCTATAAATACGTTCTTTCCTATAATGGGAGCTTTCCCCCTGAGTTCTCTGATGATAGGCATAAAATAGTTTTGTAAAGGGTTCAAAATCAATCATTAAGTGATAGTTCTTTTGGGATACATCTATTGGGCAAAGATACGATAATTTATTTAGAGTATTTAACCCGATAGGCTTCAGTATATCAGAGTTATTAGTAGGGAGCTACCTTTGTCATAGTGGTAGCTGGAAAAAAGGTTTTATAACTTCAAAAGTATCAAGGTTTTGAGGTCTTCTTTTTCTTTTTGTTCTCGAAAATATTTCCTTTGTCAGGGATTACTTCTACTTTAGGTTGCTGTGCTCTAAGGGCTTTTTCTTCTTCCCAAGTAGGAAATTTACGTTCCTTGATAGAAAGAAGTCTCTCCTTAAGAAAAGGGAGAAATGCTTCTGCATTAAAATCTGTAAAACGTTTCTTATACTTTAGTAGATAGTACGCTAAGAGGTCGTAAAGATCATCACAGAATTTCTTGTGTATTTCCTCATTGCTCAGTTCCTCATAGTCTTCAGCTATGAACACAGGGTCTATATGGAGGTATTCTTTTTTTATGGTATATTCCCCAATGACTTCTTCCTTTTTGTAATAACGGGCATAAGTCTTACATTTGGTAACTCTAGGGAATACCCTTATGACTAGGCTTACCTTCTCAAAGTAATTAAATTTCATTATATCATATACCTTATCAGGATATTGTATAAAGATTTCATCAGGATATTCTGCAGCAGGTCTGAGTATCTTATCCTTATCTTTCCATTCTTTTATAAGGATACCTCCTATAGCATCTTGCCAGTCTCCATCCAAATAATCCCTTATGTAGTGGATACTTTCGTGGAAGACCTTATATTTTTTATAAGCATATACTTGTGCTGCACAAATAAAGAACCTCATATATTTTATAATTAGAGTTGTCGGAACATGTAAAACGATATTACCTTCTCATAGCACTCGTAACATGGTTATACAAAGACTTTTTTAAGGTACAAATACATCATAGATAATGACTTCTTCAGCCCCATCATTTATATAGCAGGAAAGTGCAAGCATCAGGTCGCTTCTGCCTTCTTCTTTTGTCCAGAAGGGAATATATACATCAAGCCTCTTCTTCTCCTCAATAAAGTAACTTTCCGCTAGGTCAAAGGCTTCATCAGGCAAAGGAATTATCTTATAAGGATACAGATGGATCACATACGCCAAATCCTCTACAAGGATATCTCCATTTTGACCCTTGCGCTCTATCGAAGCATAATCATCAATAGAGATATGGTATACCATCTCCTTGATGATAGGGATAAAAGTACTTAGTTCTAAATCCATTGACACATTGTTCAATTGGTAATAAATCATATCTCAATTCATCGCCTCATTGACTCATTACTACATTACCTACTTATTCAGTTCCCCCTTCTTTAGCAAGAAATAGGTAGTCTCGTAAGCGGAGATACATTCTTTTATTGATTTTTCATCAGGTTGAGCTACTTTGAGCTGTTGGTAAAAAATAGGAAGTTCTACCTTAGGTTGCTCCGCCTCTGGAACAATTTTATATTGTATCTGCTCACGCAAAGGCTTGATGATAGAAAGTGTCTCAGGGGTAAGGTATCCCAACTCTCGGTAGGTAGCTATATAAGCGCGCGGTTGGTAATACCATGTGCGAATATTCTGACCTAAGAACTTGCTCTCATAAGAAAAGTTTAAGAGTCCCATTACGGTAGGCATTACATCTATTTGAGAAGCGAGTTTATCTATCTGTTCGGCTTCTAAGAAGTCAGCATAGATAAGGCAGGGAATACGATACCTATCCAAAGGTAATTCAGTACGTCCAGCACTCGAAGCGCAGTGGTCGGCAACAATCACAAATACGGTATCCTTGAACCACGATTCTTTTTTAGCCAACTCAAAGAACAGCTTGAGTGTATAGTCAGTATATTTTACCCCACCACTACGCGACTTAGCCGTACCAGGGATATCAATGCGACCTTCTGGATAGGTAAAAGGGCGATGGTTGCTTACGGTCATCCAGTGGTTAAAGAAAGGTTTGCCTGTTTTTGCTTGGGCGTTCATCTCCTTAATGGCTTTGCGCGCCATATCCTCATCACTTACCCCCCAGATGTTGGCAAAAGTAATCTCTTCAGGGGTAAAGTTGTCCCTATCTACAATATCATAGCCATTGCCTGCGAAGAAGTCCTTCATATTGTCAAAATAGCTATACCCCCCATAGAGGTATTTGACACTATACCCTTTGGACTTGAAGACACTCCCCGTGGTGAATTTGTCCTTGTTATCCTTGCGCTTAACGATACTCTCACCAGGGGTAGGCGGCAGGCAAAGGGTCAAAGCCTCCAAACCGCGTACAGTACGGTTGCCTGTAGCGTATAAGTTGGTCAGGAAGATACTTTTTTGTGCTAAGCTATCAAGGAAAGGAGTGATGCCCTCAGTATTGCCATAAGCCGCCATATATTCGGCCGAAAGGCTCTCTACCGAGATAAGCACCACATTCTTATGTTCTTCAATATCATTTCCTTCTACGGAATAAGGTAGCTGCTTAACAGAAATATAGTCTCGTACCCCACAGCTTGGTACAGGGGGCTTTCCCATCAGTGTCTTGAAATGTTTCAAAAAGGTTGTCCTTGCCTCCTCTTCGGGTAGGGTAGGGTAGAACTGGAAGAAGTCTAACTCGCTATGGGTAAAAGCGTAATAGAACTTATACACCCCGTTGGAGCGTATCTCCTGAACGAATACGTTGTTGGACTTAATCTCGTCAAACTTGGGGGTAGCCCACAAGCTCAAGAGGAACAATGCCACGTAGCCCCCCAAGAACAATCCTTTTTCTTTAAGGTTAGGGATAGTCTCAAGGGTAGATTTTGTCTTTTTATAAAGGAAAATAGTCAGCGCAAGCACCACAATAAATACTCCTGAGAAGAGCGGTACCACAGGGTAGCTCTCCATAATATTTCCGATAACCTCCGTGGTGTAGATGAGGTAATCCACCGCGATAAAGTTGTACCGTATGCCGAACTCATTCCAAAAGAAATATTCGCTAACAGCATTCATCACTATGGCAAAGGTATAGATAAATAACGTAATGAAATAGAGTACATTACGCACTTGCTTGCGCCACTTGCCCGCAAAGAGCATCGCAGCAAAGCAAAGGGTCTTTGCCCCAAAGAAGTACAAGGCGATTTCCTCTACCGAACCTCCATATTGGTAGAAAATATTGTTGGGGACAAACTCTATATAGCCCAAGAGCAAGAGCATTGCCCCAAGGATAATATAGCCATAGGGCTTTTGGTACTTTACATTGGCAATAAAAAGGAAGTAAAGCACTAATATACTACTGGCCAAGATGATGATAAACACATCGTTCAGGGTGCCTACCAGAAGCATTCCCAAGACCTGACCCCACGAAAAGGAGGTGCTGGTAATGGGGTGCCCCATAAAGATGATTCTAAGGATAAAAGAGATAACTATATACAAACCACCTACATACAAGAATGGTTTGAGCCTACTGAGCCATACTTTCATAAGGATAAATTTTTGTGTGCAAATATACAACAAACAAACGAATAAGTGGCTATCTTGAAAATAATTCTTATTTTTGCCCCACCAAATAGTCTGTAGATGCTTATCGTTGAAAATCTATCTTATACTTATACCGATACTAAGGTACTTGACAGTATTCACTTCTCCCTTGCCCCAGGGGAAGTACTCTCCATAGTGGGCGCAAGTGGTTCGGGCAAGTCCACCTTGCTCAAGGCTATCTATGGCTTATTTGACCTTGAGCAAGGTAAGATTTCTTGGAGAGGGACACCAGTCTTAGGCCCTTCGCACAATCTGGTGCCTGGTTTTGCCAAGATGAAGTACTTAGCGCAGGATTTCGGCCTGATGCCTTATATGACAGTGGAGGAAAATGTAGGGAAGTACCTCTCTAACCTTGACCTGCGTAAAAAGCGCGCTCGTGTGCAAGAGCTGCTGGAGATGACCCTAATGCAAGACTATGCCAAGGTAAAACCTGTATTGCTCAGCGGAGGCCAACAACAGCGGGTAGGCTTGGCGCAGGCCTTGGCACAGGCGCCTGAGGTGCTGCTCTTGGACGAACCTTTTAGCCAAACCGATAGTTTCCTTAAGAATAATATACGCCAGAATCTATTTGCCTTCGTCAAAGCACATCAGATTACCACTCTTGTTGCTACCCATGAGAGCCAAGAATCCTTAGGCTTTTCCGATAGGATTATGATCCTCAGAGAGGGCAAGCAGCTGCTGATAGATACCCCTAAAAGGGTTTATTATTCTCAAAACGAATATGTAGCTTCCCTTTTTGATTTGGTCAATAAGGTACAAGTAGCAGGACAGTGGCGACTGTATTACCCTCACCAACTAAGAGTGGTAGCTCAATCGCCATGGCAAGCAACCGTGGAGGGTTGCTACTTCCAGGGGGCGTATTACCTGCTAGTGTGTAGGACAGTAGAGGGACATGTATATGTAAAACATACTGAGAAAATAGAGAAAGAAAAAAAAGTTTGCTTAAAGATAGAAAGTTAATAAAAAAAGTTGTATATTTGCACCACTAAAAAAGAAAAGATTATGACAGCATTTTTTAAAGGAATCAAGTATTTTTTTGAAGAAATTGCTTTTGCGCCTTATGACTATCTAAGACATTTAGAGCTTTCTTCTTGGTGGGGAGCCAATATTGCTACATGGATTATGCTCGTAGTGCTATTTGGCTTTTTCTTCTATTGGGTAAAACAATTGATTAAATTCTCAAAAGAGGGAACAGAACGTGTAGATGTTACCGCTCATTCTTTTTTTAAATAACTAAGTACATAAGTATAAGGGACTGAATTATTCTATCAAGCGACTTGAAAACAGGTCGCTTTTTTGTTAGAATTAAAAAAAACAAAAAAGATGTGGTTATATCAGAAAAAAAACGTAAAATTGTAGCTACAAAAAATATATTAAAGATGAGAACTAAAATGAATTATTTTTGGCTGTTTTTGCTGGCTATCTCATTGAATGTGAGTGCACAAAATAAGCTGATTACTTTAAAAGACATTTGGACAGATTACGCTTTTTATCCCAGTGGAATGACTAATCTCTCCGCACTGAAGCATACCAACCAGTATACAGTGCTCAATTATGATTATACAAACCTCAATTATACCATTGATTTGTATAATTTTGCGACCTTGCAAAAGGAAAAAACGCTTTTTGATACCAAGAACTATCCCCAAATCCAGCGTATCAATAGCTATACTTTTAACCAACAGGAGGATAAAATCCTAATTGCAACCAATAAGGAATCTATCTTTAGGCGTTCCTTTTCAGCAGATTTCTATGTCTTTGACCTTAAAAAACAAGAACTCTCTAAGTTAACTGATAAGAAGATCCAAGAACCACTCTTCTCTCCTAAGGGGGATAAGGTGGCTTATGTGTATCAGAACAATATCTATATATATGATACCCAATCCAAAAAAGAAAAACAAGTAACTTTTGATGGGGAGAAAAACAAGATTATCAATGGTGCCAGCGACTGGGTATACGAAGAAGAGTTTAGCATTGTAAGAACTTTTGATTGGAATGCCGACGGTACTTTCTTAGCTTATATCCGTTTTGATGAGCGTGAAGTACCTGAATTTTCTATGGATGTCTTTGGTACTAAACTCTATCCTACCCAAGAGACTTTCAAATACCCTAAAGCAGGGGAAAAGAATTCAGTAGTAAGCCTTTATCTTTATGATGTAAATGGGCAAAAGGACACCCAAATCCCTGTGGATGCTTACTATATTCCTCGTATCCAATGGACAAATGAGGCCAATGTGCTAAGTATCCAAACGCTCAATAGGCATCAGAACGATTTCAATATCCTCTTTGTAGATGCTGCCACTAAGCAATTTAAGTCTGTATACCACGAAGTGGATAAGGCCTATGTAAGTATTACAGATAACCTTACTTTCTTGGACGACAATAGCTTTATTATTACCTCTGAGAAAGATGGCTATAATCACCTCTACCACTATGACAAAACAGGTAAGCTTTTAAGACAAATTACCCAAGGAAAGTGGGAGGTAACCGAGTACTATGGCTATAATCCTAAGGCCAAACGTATCTATTACCAATCCACTGAACCTGGTTCTATTAATCGTGGTATCTATAGCATCGCGCTTTCAGGCAAGGATAAGCAAGCCTTGGCCGTAGAGGCTGGTACTAATGAGGCTACCTTTAGTCCTGATTTCTCCTTGTTTATCAATGAGTTTTCAAGCGTGAAGAAGCCCAACCTCTATACCCTTAATGATAGCAAAACAGGAAAGGTAGTCAAGGAAATACTCAACAATAATGAGTTAGAACAGAAAATCGCTACTTATAAGAAATCAACTAAGGAATTTCTTGAGATCACTACCAAAAATGGAGACAAACTCAATGCTTGGATGATCAAGCCAGCCGATTTTGATGAAAACAAACAGTATCCACTCTTCATGTGCCAATATTCAGGACCTGGCTCTCAACAAGTGAGCAACTCTTTCTCAGGCTTCGACGATTTTTGGTATTATATGTTGGCTCAAAAGGGGTATATCGTTCTCTGTGTAGACGGACGTGGTACAGGCTATAAGGGGGCAGCCTTTAAGAAATGTACTTACAAACAATTGGGTAAATATGAATTGGAAGACCAAGTGGAAGCCGCTAAGATTGTCGGCAATTACAAGTATATAGATAAGAACCGTATAGGTATTTGGGGCTGGAGCTTTGGTGGATTTATGGCCTCCAACTGTATTCTAAGAGGCGAGGTGTTCAAGATGTCCATAGCGGTGGCACCTGTAACTAACTGGCGTTTTTATGACACCGTTTATACCGAACGTTATATGCAGACGCCACAGGAAAACCCTGAGGGATATGATAACAATTCCCCTCTTACCTATGCCAAGAACCTCAATAAGAAATTCCTCTTGGTACATGGTACAGCCGATGACAATGTACACGTACAGAACTCCATGCGCCTGATAGAATCCTTAGTACAATATGACAAGCAGTTCGACTGGGCAATCTATCCAGACAAGGATCATGGTATCTATGGAGGAAATACACGTCATCACCTATATGAGAAGATGACCCAATTCATATTGAATAATTTATAACACATAACATAATTTAATTAGACAGATAATGAATACAGAAAAAAAAGGACATCCTGCGGGGCTTTACCTCGTGTTTTTTACAGGAATGTGGGAGCGTTTCAGCTATTATGCGATGCGCGGTATCTTGGTGCTTTACCTAACAGCTACTTGGCTTAATGGTGGGCTTGGTTATGATGAAAAGTTCAGTACAACCGTCTATGGTTTGGCCACAGGGCTTTGTTATTTCACACCACTCTTCGGAGGTTGGCTTTCCGACAGGTACTTAGGCCAACGCAAGTCCATTCTTATAGGGGGCTTTATTATGGTATTGGCGCAGTTCCTGCTCTTTGCCCCTGAGCTTTTCACTACTGTTTCCCCCAATCTGACCCCTGAGCAGTTGGCTCATAATGAGTTTATTGGTAGGGTAGGCCTTTTTGCTGGTCTTTTCTTACTGATTATCGGGAACGGTTTCTTCAAGCCTAATATCTCTTCCATAGTAGGGGATTTGTATGAGCCAGGAGACAGACGCTTGGATTCGGCTTTCTCTATCTTCTATATGGGGATCAACTTGGGTGCGGTAATTGCTCCACTGATCGTAGGACTTTTGGCCGATAATGTATTCGCTACTACTTTCGTAGATGCCAATGGAGTTACTCAGATTACACATGGCTATCGTTATGGCTTCTTAGCAGCTGCTGTAGGGGTGCTTTTGGGACAACTCTTGTTCGTATTCTTAAGTAATAAGTATTTAGGAAATATAGGTATGGAGCCTAAGGGTGCTGCCAAGTTAGCAGAATCCTCTACCGAGGAAGTAAAAGTGCCGCTTACTCGTCAAGAAAAAGAACGTATTGCGGTGATCTTCATCTTCTTCTTCTTTGCTGTCTTTTTCTTTGCTGGTATGGAACAAGCAGGTGCTTCCTTTAACCTATATGCTAACAAATATATAGATAGAACCATATTCGGTCATGAGATACCTACCGCTTGGCTTCAGATGATTAACCCATTCTTTGTAATTGTCTTAGCACCTGTATTTGCTTATTTCTGGAATACACGCTTAGGACAAGCACTTAACACACCTTTGAAAATGGGTCTCGGACTTATAGTACTTGGTATAGGCTTCTGGTTTATGCTCATTGCTGGTTTCCAAAGAGGTGCTACTTGGCAAGGAGGTCTTAACATCGTAGATAACGCTGATGCTACGATCAAAGCCAGTATGATTTGGATGATTCTCACTTACTTATTACACACCATAGGGGAGCTTTCTCTCTCACCAGTGGGGCTCTCTATTGTAACCAAACTTTCTCCAGCACGTTTTGCCTCTCTATTCATGGGCGTATGGATTATGGCTGCTGCCTTTGCCAATATGCTTGCAGGACTTATCTCCTCTTATGTAGTAGAGTTGGGTGCAAGTACGGTATTTGCCTCTATCTCTGCCTTTGTAATGGTCTTGGGTATCCTTATGGTATCCCTTAACAAGGTGATAGAACGCATGATGCATGGCGTTAGATAGTGACAAGTGACCAACAACAAGTGACAAGTGATTAATACCCACAAGAGGATTAGTCACTTGTCACTTGTCGTTAGTCACTAATTAACAATTGACAATTAACAATTAATAATTATTACTATCATTGTTAATAACTTTTTGGAGGTTAAGTGGTTGATTTACAATGTGTATTAAAAAAATCAATAAGAATATAAGAAATATAAAAAGAAAATATTTGTATAATCGTTGGTTTTTATTGTATCTTTGCACACTCTTAAATGAAAAGAATATGTTAAAAAAAGGAATGCGACTAATTGTGTTATTAGGATTGGTATTGCTTGGGGATCAGGCAACAGCGCAACAGGATTCCCAGTATACACAGTATATGTATAACACAATGATGATTAATCCTGCGTATGCAGGTTCTCGTGATTGTACAAGCATCTTTGCTCTTTATCGTAATCAGTGGGTAGGCTTGGACGGAGCTCCTAAAACGGCTTCTTTGAGCTTCCACACTCCTTTTGAGGAGAAACATATAGGGATAGGTGCAGGCATTTATCACGAAAGTATAGGGCCACAATCTACCAATGTAGTGGATGTGGATTTCTCTTATACTTTGGAATTTGACGAATCTAAGCTGGCTTTTGGTCTCAAGGCAGCAGCAGGTTTCTATAACTTTGATAGGAACAAACTTAACTTGCTCTATCCTAACGATGCCGCTTTTGAAGGAAAGGCAAATACCTTCTTACCTAATATAGGAGCCGGGGTATACTACTATGGAGAAAAATACTATGTAGGTTTCTCTATTCCTTATCTCTTGGATACCAAAACATTCTCTAGATCAAAAGATCGAAAGGTGATAACTGATATCAATGAAAAACAACACTACAACCTTATGGGGGGATATGTGTTTGACCTTTCACCTGACTTCAAGTTCAAGCCTGCGGCTCTGATGAAAATGGTCTCTGGTAGCCCCTTGCAGGTAGACCTTTCGGCTAACTTTATGTACGACGATCGCTTTGTCCTAGGTGCTGCTTACCGCTGGAGTGCTGCTGTGAGTGCTATGGCTGGTTTCCAGATAGATAGAAACTGGTTCATTGGCTATGCCTTTGATATGGAGACTACTGATATACGTAAATATAACAAAGGTACTCACGAAATCTTCTTGCGTTACGAGTTCGTTCGAGATATTCAAAAGATTATCTCTCCTCGTTTCTTCTAAATAGTGTAACTAATCAATTAAAAAAATAAAAAATGATAAGAAAAATAACCGCTATTTTTCTACTCTTCTGTTCCACTTCTGTCGTTTTCGCTCAAGTAGATGACCAAGAGAAACTGAAGAAAGAAAATGAAAGTAAAATTAAAAAGGCTAATGATCTCTATGGTAAATACGCCTATGTGGATGCCATCAAGATATACGAACGTATAGCTGAACAAGGATATGTAGATCAAAACATCTTAGAGAACTTAGGAAACTCTTATTATTTCAATGCTGATTATACAACAGCTTTGAAATGGTATGACAAGCTCTTCGCAAACGCTAAAAAAGATAGCGAAAACTACAAAATTACTCCAGAATACTACTATCGTTATGCACAATGCCTTAAATCGGTAGAGCGCTACGACGAAGCAAAGATTATTTTGGATCAATTCGTGAAACTAACTGGCAAAGACGACCTACGCGCTCGCAAATTGGAAGAACATGCGGATTATTTGCAAGTAATCAAAGATAATTCAGGTCGCTTAACAATTAAACCTGTAGAAATCAATACCGAATTCTCTGAATATGGTACCGCTTTCTATGGAAAAGATGAGGTAGTATATACAGCAAGCCGTAAAACATCGGCTCGTGGTACCTCCAACTGGACTGGGGAGGGCTATTATGACCTCTTCAGAGCTAAATTCAGCAATGGACAACTTTCCAAAGAAGAGCCTTTCTCTTCTAAGCTCAACTCCCTCTTGAACGAATCCAGCCCTGTATTCACAAGAACGATGGATACGATCTACTTTACTCGTAACTACCAAGTACCTCTTTCTAAAGAAGAAAAGAAAAAGAAAGCTGAAGAGAAAGTACTCTTGGAACTTTATCGTTCTGTTAGAAAGAATAACGAATGGACAGACCCAGTGCGTTTGCCTTTCAACGTAACAGGCTACAGCGTGGCGCATCCAGCTATCACGCCTGATGGAAAATGGCTCTACTTCGCTGCCGATATCAATGGTACTCATGGTAAATCTGATATCTTCAGAGTACGTATCAACCATAAGAAAGGTCTCTATGGAAAACCTGAAAATTTAGGTGATCTTATCAATACCGAAGGTAGAGAGACTTTCCCTTTTATCTCTTCTAAGAATGTATTGTTCTTCTCTTCCGATGGCCTTCCAGGCTTGGGAGGTTTAGACATTTTTGCAGTGAAGATAGAGCAAGATGGCTCTCTCAAGAGACTACAGAACATAGGCCGTCCAGGTAATACTCCTGATGATGACTTTGCTTTCGTACTTGACGAAGACAGAAGTATAGGATTTCTTTCTTCTAACCGTCCAGGGGGTAAAGGAAAAGATGATATCTACTACTTTGTACAAAATAGACCTTTGGAATTTGACTGTAAAAAGACTATCAAGGGGATTGTTAAGGACATAGATACCAAAGAAGTACTTGGCCACGTAACGCTTACTCTTTCCGATAGTGACCAAAAAGAAATGGCCAAGATAGAGAATAAGACCAACGGGGATTATGACTTCGGTGTTAAGACAGTGAATTGTGATGATACCTTCGTTTTCCTTCGTGCTCAGCGTGAGGACTATGCAGTGGTAGAAGAACAAGTAAATATCCGTGAAAAAGGTACAGTTATTGAGAAAGAAATCTTGATGAAAACCACCAAGAAGAAACTTCAAAAAGGTGATGACTTAGCTAAGATCTTCCAGATAAAAGAAATCAAGTTTGACCTTGGTAAGTACAATATCCGTCCTGATGCAGCTGCTGAATTGGTTAAAATCGTAGAAGCGATGAAGGATCATCCTACCATGAAGATTGCTATCCGCTCCCATACTGATAGCCGTGGTTCTGATAAGTCTAACCTTATCCTTTCTGACAAACGTGCCAAAGCTACTATGGCATGGATCGTAAGTCAAGGAATCGCTAAGAACAGACTTACCGCTAAGGGATATGGAGAAACACAGTTGGTAAATGGCTGTAAGAATGGCGTTCCTTGTACAGAAGAAGAACACCAACAAAACAGACGTAGTGAGTTTATCATCACAGAAATGTAAAATTTTTTCATAGTTTATATTTTTTACGGCAATGGGGAAACCTATTGCCGTTTTTGCTAAAAAGTTTTTTAAGGTAAATCCTTGATTTTAATGATATTTTTTTTAATTTTGTACCTTATAAAACTAAGCTATAACCTCCCGAAAAAAGTTACTTTGGTTGCACAAAAAGTAGTAGGGGAGCAGTGCCAATTATAAGATGTATTACCTAAAAACAAGTTTGTTTTATGAAAAAAACACTACTTTTTTTCTTGTTATTATCCACTATAACCACTAAGGCTCAATATACTGATATTATCAATTCCAACAAGCCAGGACGCTCCATGGGGGCTTATGCAGTAGGGCGAAAGGTAGCACAAGTGGAGTCGGATATCTATTACGAAACCAATAAGCATGACCTGCTGGGACTCTCTCAGGAGAATGTGGGACTGAACTATATGGTGCGCTATGGGGTATGGAGAGACCAGTTTGAAATCATAGGCGATGGCACTCTGCTCTATAGCAATCGTTCTACCGATGGGATTTCCTCTGGAAAAATAGGCTTCCAGCGCACGACCTTTGGGGTGAAATATATGTTCTATGACCCAGTCTTTCTTAGCGATATCAATGTCTATAGCTGGAAGGCCAATGCCGAGTTCAAGTGGAGAAAACTCATTCCCGCTATCTCCCTCTATGCAGGGGTTAATCTTTTGGAGAAAAATCGTTACCTCTATGAGGTGATGAATGAGAGCTATCCCATAGCGACACCCAAGGCAATGGTTATCCTACAGAGCCATCCGCTCAGAGAAGTAGCCTTGGTGCTCAATATTATAGGAAGTAATATTGCCTCACAACACGCCCAATATAGCTACATCTTTACCCTTACCCATAACCTTTATGATGACCGATGGAGTATCTATCTGGAGAATGAGGGGATTACAAGCGATTATTACAAGGATTCTCTCCTAAGAGGGGGTGTTTCCTATCTCATAGATGAAAACTTTCAAATAAATGCTACTATAGGCGCCAGCTGGAAGACAACTCCTACTCGCTATATGGGCGGTATTGGTTTATCTTATCGCTTCTATGATAGGTATAAGGATATAGAGTACGAGGCAAAGAAAAAAGCCAGAGACAAACAGAATAAAGAAGACGCTCAAATTTTTGGTTTCTAACTTAGGATAAAGTTATTTACAAAAGATACATAGAGTTTTTGTATAAAGTGTTGTGTGAGAGTGTTTTGTGTAGATATCAACAGGAAAAGTGATTTTGTTGAATATATTATGGTGTAAAAGTTGCAATTTAGGGAAAAACATCGTAGCTTTGCATTGTTGTAACCTACTAAAAATTGAAAGTATGATTTTAGAAGAATTTAAAAAATATACTGACCAAATGGGATCCCAACTCTCTGGTATCCTATCAGTTAGCTTTATAGGTACAGAACATGGCGAGATCTTATACAATCAGTCTTTTAGCGGATTGGATTACTCGGCCACAGCAAAATTTGAGGCTGAAATAGCCAAAAATGCGCTTCAGGAAATTAAGTACATAGACAGTATCAATGAGGACTCTCTTCGCGAGATTACGATCTCCAATAATGAGCAGACCCATGTGATCTATGTCTCTAAAGATTTTGATTACTTGATTCATATCATTACAGATGCAACCAAGGTGAACTATGGCGTCTTGAGTGTAATCCATAAGCAATGCTATGCAGCTATGACACAAGTGGTTACCTTTAACACCTTGCAAACAGAACTTTATACAAAGGTTACCTCCGAAGCGCCTAAAAAGGAAAGTCATTTCAGAAAATTATTTTTTAGCTAATATATAAAACCATGGAACAATTTCTAAACGAATATGCAGCACAGCTCTTTGCAAACGTGCCAGGGGTAATCTCTGTTTCATTGGTAAGTACCCTTGATGGTTCTATTGTAGCCTACAAAGCACGCCCTGGAGTGGATAACCGTTTGGCTAGTTCTTATCAGGTAGAAATCTTTAGAAATGCAGTACTTTCTTTTGAAAATACAGAGGGACTAACCAATAAAATAGTAGATGATGTATGTTTGGTATATGAAGGGCAGACACACCTGATTGGGCTTTTGCAGAGTAAAAAAGTCTTAGACCATGTGATCTTGGACGATACAGCGATTGTGGGTATGGCTAAGCTTCTTATTAAGAAAATACGTACTGAGGCAGAAAGCAAACCTTTTTAGTAAAATAGTGAACAATAATTAAAATCATACTTTATAGCATAACTTACCGAAATGCAGCACTTGTTTTTTGGTAAGTTATTTTTTTAAACATCATGAAAAAAATAATGATCACCATAGATGGCCATTCTTCCACAGGGAAAAGTACCACAGCTAAGCGTGTAGCTAAGGCTTTACAATATGTATATATAGATACGGGAGCTATGTATAGGGCAGTTACCTTCTTAGCGCTCCAGAGAGGATTCGTCTCCTCGTCTATTGATAAGGACGGCCTACTGGCAGCCCTTGAGCAGAGTAGCATTCGCTTTGAGTACAATCCCCAGTTAGGGGCTTCTGAAATCTACCTCAATGGGCAAAATATTGAGAAAGAAATACGCAGTCTCTCGGTAGCAGACCATGTAAGCGAAGTGGCCAAAATCCCCGAAGTACGCGCCTATTTGGTAGCCTTACAACGCCAAATGGGACAAGAGAAAGGCGTGGTTATGGACGGGCGTGATATAGGTACGGTCGTATTCCCCGATGCGGAGCTAAAGCTCTTTATGACTGCTTCCGAGCAGATACGTGCCCAAAGACGTTTTGAGGAACTCCAGCAGAAGGGTGAAAAGGTTACTTTTGAGCAGGTGCTTAAGAATATACAAGAGCGTGATTATCAAGATACCCATCGCAAAGAATCGCCCTTACAGAAAGCCTCCGATGCCGTGGAGATAGACAACTCTCATACCTCCCTTGATGAGGTAGTCTCTCAGATAGTCCGTTTGGCCAAGGAAAAAATAAAAGCGTAGTCTCCTACGCTTTTTTTATAGATGTCCGTCTGCCTCTGGCAGTACACCTTTTACATCATAGAGGATACTATAGGGCTTTCTTAGCTGCTCCCATGGTAAAGAGAGGAACTCCTTGTGAGCAACGGCCAATACAATAGCATCATAGGGTTGTGTATCGGGTAGGGTAGTGAGTGAGCGGATTTGGTGCTCTTCCCATACATCTTCGGGGCGAGCCCAAGGATCATATACCGTCACTTCAGTATGGAAGGATTCGAGCTGACGCACCACATCGGTAACCTTGGTATTGCGTACATCGGGGCAATTCTCCTTAAAAGTAATTCCCAGTACTAAGACACGTGCCCTATGAATAGGGATTTCACGAGCAATCATCAGCTTGATCACCTGATCGGCTACATACTTACCCATAGAATCGTTCATACGGCGACCCGCTAAGATGATTTCGGGGTGGTAGCCTACCTCTTGGGCTTTTTGGGCTAAGTAATAGGGATCTACCCCTGTGCAATGGCCTCCTACAAGCCCTGGGGAAAAGCGCAAGAAGTTCCACTTGGTTCCTGCGGCTTCCAATACAGCTTGTACATTAATATCCAATAGGTTACATATTTTAGCCAATTCATTGACAAAGGCAATATTAATATCCCGTTGGGAGTTCTCTATCACCTTGGCGGCTTCAGCTACCTTGATAGAGGGGGCTAAGTGAGTACCTGCTTCTATGACCGATTGGTAGAGGGCATTGACTTTTTGAGCAGTCTCAGGAGTGGAGCCTGAGGTGATTTTAAGAATCTGTGCTACCGTATGGAGCTTATCCCCAGGATTGATACGCTCAGGGGAGTAGCCCACGAAAAAGTCTTGGTTGAACTTCAGGCCTGAGACTTGTTCTAAGATAGGTACACACTCTTCCTCAGTACAGCCTGGATATACGGTAGATTCGTAGATAACGATATCACCTGCTTTGAGGTATTTTCCTACCACTTCACTGGCCGACTGTAGGGGTGTGAGTAAGGGGCGATGGTGCTTATCCACAGGGGTGGGTACCGTAACGATAAAGTAGTTACACTGGGCTAAATCATCGGGGATATGGGTGCAGAAAAGCCCTGCCTGTCCTTGTCCAAGAGTAGGGTTTGTTGGGGTTAGGACTTCTCGTAATAGGTTTGTTTCTACCTCAAGGGTGGTATCTTCCCCTCTTTGTAGGGCTTCCACACGTGAGGCTTTTTTGTCATACCCCACTACGGGGTAGCGAGTAGCCAAGAGCCGTGCCAAGGGGAGGCCTACATATCCCAATCCGATAATCGCTATTTTTGGGTGATTCATTGCGTTTGTAATATACTATTATATACCTTTTTCGTCTAAAAATTGTTGTAGAGAGATAAGGTCAGGGAAATTCACATCACGTGCCTTACTACCCTTATTGGCACCTACCACACCGAGTACTTCGAGCTGATCCATGATACGGCCTGCACGAGCAAAACCTATCTCCAACTTGCGCTGTAGCATGGAGGCAGAGCCCAGCTGACTGCTTACAACCAGTTCAGCGGCATCCTTCAGTAGTGGGTCTTTCTTGCTCATATCTACTTCAATAGGGCCGTTTTCACCTCCTTCACCTACATATTCGGGCAGTAGGAAGGCATCGGGGTAACCACGTTGGGAACCGATAAAGTTGGCAATACGCTCTACCTCTGGGGTATCCACAAAAGCACATTGGATACGTATCAGGTCATTACCTTGGGTATAGAGCATATCTCCCTTACCGATAAGGCGTTGCGCACCAGGGCCGTCCAAGATGGTTTTGGAGTCAATAGACTGTGACACCTTGAAGGCTACACGGGCGGGGAAGTTGGCCTTGATAAGCCCTGTAATGACATTGACAGAAGGACGTTGGGTGGCGATAATCAAGTGAATACCTACTGCACGTGCCAGCTGTGCCAAGCGGGCTATAGGGAGCTCCACGTCCTTGCCTGCGGTCATGATAAGGTCGGCAAACTCATCTACAATTAGGACAATATAAGGCAAGAACCTATGTCCATCGTTGGGGTTGAGCAGTCGTGCCTTGAACTTTGCATTATATTCCTTGATATTGCGCACCATCGCATCCTTAAGCAGCGAATAGCGATTGTCCATCTCTATACAAAGAGAGTTGAGGGTATTGACTACTTTGGTGGTATCGGTGATAATAGCCTCTTCGCTGTCAGGAAGTTTGGCTAAGTAATGTTTTTCTATCTTGTTGTAGAGGGTAAGTTCTACTTTTTTAGGGTCTACAAGGACAAATTTCAGCTCAGCAGGGTGTTTTTTGTAGAGTAGGGAGGTAAGTACGGCGTTAAGCCCTACCGATTTCCCTTGACCAGTAGCCCCTGCCATAAGCATATGTGGCATTTTGGCCAAATCGGCTACGAAAGTTTCATTGCTAATGGTCTTTCCAAAGGCAATAGGTAACTCCATTTCTGCTTTTTGGAAATTAACAGAACTGATTACCGAGCGCATAGGTACCATGGTAGCATTCTTATTTGGCACCTCTATACCTATGGTACCTTTCCCTGGGATAGGGGCTATGATACGAATCCCCAAAGCAGCCAAAGAAAGCGCTATATCGTCCTCTAAGTTCTTGATACGGGACACCTTAACGCCTTTGGCAGGTTGTATCTCATAGAGAGTAACCGCAGGGCCTATCACAGCGGTAATACGGGAAATCTCTATTTTAAAGTCACGTAGGGTCTGGATAATGGTGTTCTTGTTTTCCTCCAATTCCTCATCGTTGCGTACCACTCCTGCATTCTTGTATTCCTGAAGGAGGTCTATAGGAGGGAACTGGTAGGACTTGAGTTCTAAAGTAGGGTCAAACTCCCCAAAGTCTTCTACCAAGCGGCGGGCAACATCGGCGGGATCTACAGTGGCCTCTTGCTTGATCTCTACCTTGAAATCACTGTCTTCTTCTCCCTCAAGGGTAGTGGGCTTCCCTGTAGGTTGGCGCTCTTCTTCGGGGTGCAAGAGTGGAATATCATCTCGGTGGGTATAGACATCTATCTTTTTGTCGGCAGCTTCTCCACTTTCACTCTCGAAGCCTGTAGGATCAGGGACAAAGGATTCTTCTCCAGCTGGAGGGGTGTCTGGAGGGGTTAAAGGGACAATTCTGCCCTTAGTGGAAAAGGAGGGTTTTTTATGGTTTTTAATCCAGTCATTACCTGTATCTATCGAATTTTTGATTTTATCAGGGGTGATATGAAGCCTTCCTACCAGATATACGCAAAGTATAGCCAGTAGTACCAAAGCAGTTCCTAAGTGGCCTATGTAATCACTCAAAAAGGAATTAAGCTCATATCCGCCTATACCACTGAGAATAGTAGCATCGGAGGAGAAAAAGCCAAAGGAAACCGAAAGGAAGAGCATCCATAAGATCCCCCAAAACCACTTGTTGAGCAGTTTGGTCTTGGTGTCCAATATGAGTTTTAGGGCAGTAAGTGCCAAAAGGGCAAGAGGAATAAAGGTAGCAATGCCGAACCCTCTGTATATAAATAGGTTGCCCACATAAGCGCCTATTTTATTGAGAATATTCTGGGGTTGTACACTTCTGTCAGAAAGCTCATTCAAAAGACTTTGGTCTGCTTGCCAGGAAAAAATAAACGACATAAAAGCAGCACATAGGCCAACGCATATGAACAAAAGAACCACACCTATAGAGACTCTTCGCTCTAGTAGGGTGTTTCGTTTGCCTTTGTTTTCTTTCTCTTTTCCTTTTTCTTTCTCTTTCTCAGTCTCTGGGGATTTGGTTTTTGCCATGGTTATGGACACATCTTAAATTAAAAACAGCTGCAAAAGTACGAAAATAATGACAAGTGACAAATGACAAGTGACAAATCTTTTTAACAACAAATTAGTCACTTGTCATTAGTCATTAGTAATTAAAAGTGCCATATTCGCTTTGTATAGTAACCTTTTTGTGGTCTGATTTCTCCACACGGCCTACGATTTGGGCATCTATATTGAAAGATTGGGAGATACGGATAATATCAGCAGCAATAGTTTCAGGTACATAGAGTTCCATACGATGGCCACAGTTGAACACCTGATACATTTCTTTCCAATTGGTCTTAGACTCTTCTTGAATGAGTTGGAAGAGAGGGGGTACCGGGAAGAGGTTGTCTTTGATTACATGTAGCTTATCTATGAAATGTAGGATTTTCGTTTGGGCACCTCCGCTACAGTGTACCATACCATGAATGTCAGAGGGACTGTATTGGGAGAGGATTTGCTTAATCACAGGGGCATAGGTACGGGTAGGGGAGAGCACCAATAGGCCTGCATTGAGAGGACTCCCTTCAACAGCATCACTGAGGGCTTTGCTACCTGTATAGATAACTTCTTTAGGAAGTCCGCCATCATAGCTTTCAGGGTATTCCTCGGCCAAGGCCTTGGAGAACACATCGTGCCGTGCCGAAGTAAGGCCATTGCTGCCCATGCCGCCATTATAGCTCTTTTCATAAGTAGCCTGCCCGAAAGAGGCCAAACCTACAATAACATCTCCTGCCTCAATACGTGCATTGTCGATTACTTGGCTGCGCTTAATACGTGCTGTAACAGTGGAATCTACAATAATGGTACGTACCAAATCACCCACATCAGCGGTTTCCCCTCCTGTGGAGTGGATAGTAACTCCATGCTGGCCTAGTTCCTCAATGAGTTCCTCTGTACCGTTGATAATAGCGGCAATCACCTCCCCTGGAATGAGCCTTTTGTTGCGGCCAATGGTAGAGGAGAGCAGGATATGGTCAGTAATTCCTACACAGAGCAGGTCATCAATATTCATAATTAGGGCGTCCTGAGCGATGCCTTTCCATACGGAGAGGTCACCCGTTTCCTTCCAGTACATATAAGCGAGAGAGGACTTAGTGCCCGCCCCATCGGCATGCATGACTAAGCAATACTCACTATCTCCACTTAAGTAATCGGGGATAATTTTACAAAAAGCCTTGGGAAAGAGTCCTTTATCAATATTCTTAATGGCGTTGTGAACCTCCTCTTTGGTGGCGGAGACCCCACGCATGGCATATCGGTTATCCATCTGAAGTAATGGTTTTTTTAGTGATTTTTACAAGTGCCAAAGGTAGTGAAAAAAGTTGAGATAAAAAAAACTTTTACTTTCTACTTTTTTCTTTATCTTTGTGCGCAGAAATAACTCTTGTATTTCTTGCCTATTACCTACAAGGAAAGAGCGATTATGTATAATATAAACTATTGAAAATGAGTAAGTTTTTTTCTATTTGTCAAAAGATATTCAGCTGGATAGGAGTGTTTGCCATAGCCTTGTTATTGATCAATGCGGTGGCTTCTCCAGCGGAATCGGAAGTGCCGACTCTCAGCACAGATGACCCTATCATGGTGGAGGCGATTTCCGAAAGAGATAGCTTGCCTATGTATCAGGTTCGTGCTTTTGACCTGCCTAAAAAGCTAGATTTTGCAGGTGAAGCAGTACCTTTGCAATTATCCGATGTCAGAGAACGCCTCGATAGAGAACTCTTGGTCAATGTATATTGGCAGTCCAATGGACTGTTGCTCATCAAGCGAGCACATAAGTTCTTCCCGATTATAGAACCGATCTTACACAAATACGATATTCCCAACGATTTCAAGTACTTAGCCCTGATAGAGAGCGGCCTGATGAATGTGGTTTCTCCCTCAGGAGCGGCAGGCTTTTGGCAGTTTATGAAGAACACCGCCAAGGAATATGACTTGGAGATGGAAGATACAGTAGATGAGCGCTTTCACTTAGAAAAGGCTACCGAAGCGGCCTGCTTATATCTGAAAAAAGCCAAAGAAGAAATGGGCAGCTGGACACTGGCGGCAGCCGCTTACAATGCAGGTAAAGCGGGTATTCGTAACCAACTAAACAAGCAGGAGGTTAGTAGCTACTATGACCTGCACTTGAACAATGAGACCAGCCGCTATGTCTTCCGTATCTTGGCCGTTAAGGAGATTATGAAAAACCCAAAGAAGTATGGCTTTTACTATAAGCAAGACCAGCTATATAACTTAGAACCCGTGCAGTACATCACTGTGGATTCTACTATAAACAACTTAGCTTCTTTCGCCAAACTTTATAAGACCAATTACAAGACCATACGCCTGCTCAACCCTTGGATACGAGATTTCTCCCTCCAAAACAAGTCAGGAAAAACCTATGTAATTAAAGTACCTAAATAAAGTTTTAGTGGTCAGTTATTAGTGGTTAGTTGTTAGGTTATGACAACTTTTCACTTTTTACTTTTTACTTTTCACTTTTCATTAATTTTGATAGCAGCAACCAACATACATAAGAAATTCGGCCAAGTAGAGATTCTCAAAGGGGTGGATATCCATGTGGAGAAAGCCCAAGTGGTCTCTATAGTAGGCGCTTCTGGGGCGGGGAAGACGACCCTACTACATATCCTCGGCACACTTGATACGATGACTGAGGCTGAGGGGAGTAGTCTTATTATCAATGGAATAGATGTCAAGAAGCTCTCAGCTAAGAAGCTGGCACAATTCCGCAATGAGCATATAGGATTTATATTCCAGTTCCATCAGCTACTGCCAGAGTTTACCGCTTTGGAAAACGTTTGTATTCCTGCCTTTATTAAGGGTACTTCACGCCAAGCGGCCGAGCGTAGAGGAAAGGAGCTACTGGACTATTTGGGGCTTTCCCATAGGCTCTCTCATAAGCCCGATGCACTCTCAGGAGGGGAGCAACAGCGTGTAGCAGTAGCCCGTGCACTGATGAACCAGCCCGCGGTGATCTTTGCCGACGAACCCAGTGGTAACCTTGACTCGGAGAGCGCCCAACAATTGCATCAGCTCTTCTTTTCCCTGCGTGATGCCTTTGCCCAAACCTTCGTTATTGTAACCCACAATACCCAGTTGGCACAAATGGCCGATAAGACCTTTACCATGCAAGACGGAAGGTTAATGACTAATGACCAGTGACTAATGACTAATGACTAGTGACTAACCACTAACCACTGACCACTAACCACTGACCACTAACCACTGACCACTGACCACTGATGGCTAACAAAAAAAATAACGAAAAAAATTTGGTAGTTTCAATAAAAGTTCGTTACTTTGCACCCCGATAAAATAATGAACTAAAAAGTGATAAAATGGCACAAGTTTGTGAATTGACAGGTAAAAAAGCAATGGGTGGAAACAATGTTTCTCACGCCATGAACAAAACAAAGAGAAAATTTAAAGCGAATTTGACAACCAAGCGTTTCTATATTCCTGAAGAAGATCGTTGGGTAACCCTTCGCGTTTCTACAAACGCTATCAAAACCATCAACAAAAAGGGAATTTCTGAGGTAATCAAAGAAGCTAAAAAGCAAGGATTTATTAAATAACCTATAAAAATTATATACCATGGCTAAAAAAGGAAATAGAATACAAGTAATCTTAGAATGTACTGAACATAAGGATTCTGGACTTCCAGGAACTTCAAGATATATCACTACTAAAAACAAAAAAAATACTCCAGATAGGTTGGAGCTTAAGAAATACAACCCTATCCTAAAGAGAGTTACCGTGCATAAAGAAATTAAATAAGTAATATTATGGCAAAGAAGACAGTAGCAACTTTACAGGGTAAATCTAAGCGATTGACCAAAGTAATCAAAATGGTGAAATCACCCAAAACAGGTGCTTATACTTTCGTAGAAGGTGTAATGGCTCCTGAATTAGCAGAAGAATTCTTAAAAAAGAAATAAGTAAGCCCCTTATAAGGGCTTTCTTGTTGTTTTTAGCTATAAGATTCATAGACTATTCATGCCAGATGAGTAGTCTTTTTTTGTTTCTAACCATGAAAAAAGCAGTGATTATTGGTTTAGGACTCATTGGAGGTTCCTTTGCCTTAGAACTCAAAAAACGCCTACAATACACCGTGGTAGGCATAGATAAAAATCCCGAACATGTGCAAGAGGCACTCGATTTAGGGATTATTTCCCAAGCGGTGGATTACACAGCGCTATCCGATGCCGATGTGGTATTGGTAGCAGTCCCTGTGGATCGCACCGCTGAGGTAGTCCATAAGGTCTTAGACCATGTGGGCGAGCACACCTTGGTCATGGATGCAGGTTCGGTCAAAGCGCCTATCTGTGCCGAACTTGCCGAGCACCCTCGTCGCAGCCAGTTTGTGGCTGCTCACCCTATGGCGGGTACTGAACACTCTGGGCCGCAGGCAGCCCTATACGACCTTTTTGATGGCAAGGTAATGGCCTTGTGCGAGGTCGAGAAGAGCAATTGGAAGCTCTTGGATAGGGCTTTGGATATTAGCAAAGCACTCAATATGCGGGTAAAGATGATGTCGCCCACTGACCATGACCTTCACACCGCTTATGTCTCTCACCTCTCTCACGTAAGTTCTTTTATGTTGGGCAAGACCGTATTGGAGATAGAAAAGGACGAAGCTCAGATCTTTGATTTGGCCAGCACAGGTTTTGCCTCTACCGTCCGTTTGGCCAAGAGTCACCCACAGATGTGGACACCTATCTTCTTGGAAAACAAGGTTAATGTCCTTAAAGCCCTCACCGAATACATCAAAAACTTAGAAAACTTCAAACACCTGCTCGAAACCGACCAAGCAGACGGTATTACCCAAGATATCAAAGAAGCTAACTATATACGTAAAATACTGAAATAGTGGTTAGTGGTTTGTTAGTGGTCAGTCTATTGCGACTAACGATTGACTACTAACCACTGTTAAATACTTAACACCATTTTTTATTGTATAAATTCTTACTTCTCACCCCTCCTTTTCTTGACTTCCCCTTCCTAAATATTGTAATTTTGCAACGTTATTCAGTGGTCAGACGTCTGATGTCAGTAATCAGCCATTAGTCGCAATAGACTGAAAACTGACCACTGACGTCTGACTGCTGACTACCCCTTTCGCTGGCGCGAGCTTGCAGCTCGTGCCTACTATGATTAGAGCCTTTGGCTCTTTATGAAGAAACTACAAATGCCAATCAATAGTAAAAAATGATTGTATAGTCCAATTCATTAAGACGCAATAAATTGCGTCTCTACGGATGACTACGCTCATCAGGAGTTGTCTTAGCCAGCGTTAGGGTAGAGACGCAATTTATTGCGTCTTACAAAGATTAGCACATTTATTAATCATTGCTGGCATTAATCATTATTGGCATTAATCATTGATATAAATTTCTCTGTTGCTCCAGTATTAGAAACTATATAATTGTAGTTAAGTATGCCGGCTTTCTTGCGTTGAATAACGTCTGTGAAGAGAAAAGTAGCAATTTGGGTGAATTCTTCAGTGTTTTTGATAGAAAAAACACCTTCACGACGAATAAGTTCTTTGGCTTCGTTGAACTTATCGTAATTTTTACCGATAACAACAGGAATACTGAACACAGCAGGTTCCAAAATGTTATGCAAACCTTTGTTTCCCATGCCTCCGCCTACGTACGCAATCGCTGCATAACTGTAAATCTTGGTAAGTAGCCCGATTTTATCCACTATAAGTACTTCATAAGGGAAGAGATCTTTGCCTTCTACCTCGGAGAGTATAGCCACATGCTTGCGTAGACTATCTCTTAGTGCATGTATTTTCTCCTTGTCATGTACCTCATGGGGAGCAATGATGAATTTCATATTGCCTTTATAAGCGTTTAGGAAAGGTATATATACCTGTTCGTCTTCTCGCCATGAGCTGCCAAAAACCATACAAGGCGCCCCAGAGAGAAAGCGCTCTACAAAAGGCAGCTTGTTGTCACGAGAGAGAATCTCCATCACACGATCAAAACGTGTATCACCACTTACAGTAATATTGGTAATTCCTATGGATTGCAAAAGAAGTTTGGCGCTTTCATTCTGTACAAAAAAGTGTGTAAAGCAAGGAAGTACCGCACGCATACCCCAACTCCTTTTCTTGAAGAACAACTGATCTTTGCGGAATACGCCTGAGACCAAATAGGTAGGGATGCCTCTATCTTTTAAGGCTAGCAAATAGTTTGGCCAAAACTCATATTTGACAAAGATAGCCATCTGAGGGTGCAACAGATGTAGAAAACGATTCACTCGCCTAGGTAGGTCGAGCGGTAGGTAGAGGATTACATCGGCCTCTTTGCTATGCTTCTTGGCTTCATAGCCTGAGGGAGAAAAGAAAGTAACCACGAGTTTTTTCTCAGGATATAGCTCCCTGAGGCGCTTGAGTATAGGCAGTCCTTGTTCGTATTCGCCTAACGAAGCTGCATGTAGCCAAATCACTTGATCGTCAGCACCTATCTGAGTTTGCAAGATCCGAAAGCTCTCTCGGCGTCCTTTGTAGAAGAGTCTGATTTTTCGGTTGAATACAGCCAATAAAGGCAACATACAAGCCACAAAGCGGATGGCAAGAGTGTAGAGAAAATTCATGAGGTGAAAAATTTTACAAATGTACATATTTTTTGCTGAGTGAAAAAATTAAAAAAAACTTTTTTATCACAGCTATTTGATATTTATTTATTACCTTTGCGTCTTAATACTAAGTATAATCCATATGAAAAAGACCTTTACTTTGTCAGTAGTGGCATTGGCCTTTACTGCATGTAACAACAGCACACCACAGCAGACAGACAATGCAGCTGAAGAGCCTACAACACCACAGCAGGAAACGATGGTAGGGGGCGACAGAGATGAGCACGGCTGTATAGGCAGTGCAGGCTACTCATGGAGTGCCCTCCGTGAGGAGTGTATCCAAGTCTTTGAAGTAGGTACCCGTCTTAATCCTATGGATGTGGAGCAGGAAGAGGCTGTAATCAGTGCTTTTATTGTCTCTAAGGACGGAGATAACAGCCAAGTAGAGTTATTTATCACAGGTGAAGACCAGAACCCTATTCTAAAAAAGGAAGCCGACGGCACTTTCAAGAATGGTAAATATACCTACAACGCTCAAACTAAAGAACTTTCCGTGGACGGAAAAGTAGCGTACAAGCAGTAATCAATGATTAATGCCAATAATGATTAATATTAACAATAGTTAATTAATCGTTAACCATTAATCATTAACCATTAATTACTAAAAAATATGGCAACAGCAATCAAAGCAATTCCAACGCTCTATGGAGCAGAGGCAAAGCGTTTTAGAGAAATGGCAGAAGAGAGTGAGCGTAATTTTGAATCACACCCTAAGAAGTCTCTCAAAGCAGACCCTCGTTATAAGGCAATGAAGAATATTTTAAAAAACGCTCGAATTTTTAATGTAGAAGAAAAGATGTCCTCAGAGATTACTTACACCTCGTAAATTACAAATACAATTAATGTTTTGTGATTTACTAAATGAATAATTTCCTTGACCATATAACCATTAATCATTACTCATTAATCATTATCAAAATGCTTCTCTTTTTTAAAAACAAAAACACTATTTATACTGTCGCTACAGAGGCGCCCTTGAGTGAGGCGAATCTTGGCAAACTCAAATGGCTCTTTGGCAATGCCGAGCAACTCACAAATAAGACCCTTGAAGGGACTTTCATAGGCCCTCGTGCGGCTATGGTTACTCCTTGGAGTACCAATGCGGTAGAGATTACCCAGAATATGGATATTCAGGGCATCAGCCGTATAGAGGAATTCCACGAGGTAGCGGCCGACTTTACCGACTTTGACCCCATGCTCTTTGAAAAATATAAGGGCTTGGGACAAGATATATTTACTATAGCTATAGAACCGCTCTCCACGATTGAGATTGATGATATTGCTGCCTACAACCAGCAGGAGGGACTCTCCCTTAGTTCTGAAGAAGTGGCTTATTTGGAAAAACTCTCTAAGCAGTTGGGACGTAAGCTCACCGATTCAGAGGTGTTTGGCTTCTCACAAATCAACTCCGAACACTGTCGCCATAAGATATTCAATGGTACTTTTATCATAGACGGAGAGCAGCAGCCTTCTTCGCTTTTTAAGCTGATCAAAAAAACCTCCCAGACTCACCCCAATGGTATTGTCTCAGCTTATAAAGACAATGTGGCTTTTATCAAAGGGGCTACCGTGGAACAGCTGGCACCTAAGAGCGCGGATAAGCCTGATTTCTACCAAGTACAGCCCTTCGAGGCGGTACTTTCTCTTAAGGCGGAAACGCACAACTTCCCCACTACAGTGGAGCCTTTCAATGGAGCGGCTACAGGTTCAGGAGGAGAGATTCGTGACCGATTGGCAGGCGGACAGGGGTCGTTGCCGCTGGCAGGAACAGCAGTCTATATGACAGCTTACCCACGCTTGGAGGAAGATCGTCCTTGGGAAAAGGGAATGGCCGAGCGTGCTTGGCTCTACCAAACACCTATGGATATACTGATTAAGGCTTCCAACGGGGCAAGTGATTTTGGTAACAAATTTGGTCAGCCACTCATCGCTGGTTCTGTCTTTACTTTTGAACATGAGGAGGGTGGACGCAAATTAGGCTTTGACAAGGTAATCATGCAAGCGGGGGGCGTGGGCTATGCCAAGGCTTCCCAAGCTATCAAACATACTCCCCACGAAGGGGACAAAATTGTGATTCTCGGTGGGGATAACTATCGTATTGGTATGGGAGGCGCAGCTGTCTCCTCAACCAATACAGGGGCTTTCGGCTCTGGGATTGAGCTGAATGCTATCCAGCGTTCCAACCCTGAGATGCAAAAGCGTGTGGCCAACGCCATTCGTGCCCTTGTGGAATCCAAAGAAAACCCGATTGTCTCTATCCATGATCATGGGGCTGGCGGACACCTCAATTGTCTTTCCGAACTGATAGAAGAGACAGGGGGGCGTATCGACTTGGATGCACTTCCTATAGGTGACCCGACACTCTCGGATAAGGAGATCATCGGCAACGAATCCCAAGAACGTATGGGCTTGGTATTGCCCGAAAAGGCTTTGAATGAGCTTAAGGCTATTGCCGAGCGAGAACGTGCCCCTATCTATGAAGTGGGAGAGGTAACTGCCGATAAGCACTTTAGTATCACCTCCCAAAAGAAAGGTTCTCGTCCTATGGACTTAGACCTCTCTGCCCTTTTTGGTAGTTCGCCCAAAACGGTGATGACGGACAAAAAAGTGTCTGTTCAGTATGAGGATCTTACCTATTACCCCAGCCAAGTATACACCTATCTAAGCCAAGTGCTACAGCTCGAAAGTGTAGCTTGTAAGGACTGGCTGACCAACAAGGTGGATCGTTGTGTGGGAGGCAAGGTGGCCAAGCAACAATGTGTAGGAGCCCTTCAACTACCGCTGAACAATGTGGGGGTAATGGCACTCGACTATCAGGGCAAAGAGGGTATTGCTACCAGTATTGGTCATTCGCCCTTAACTGCCCTTATCAGCCCTACCGCAGGTAGCCGCAACGCTATAGCGGAGGCTTTGACCAATATCCTCTTTGCTCCCTTAGAAAATGGACTGGCAGGTATTTCTCTTTCAGCCAATTGGATGTGGCCTTGTCGCAATCCTGGCGAAGACGCTCGTTTGTACGAGGCTGTACAAGCAGCTTCTGACTTTGCTATAGAGCTGGGTATCAATATTCCTACAGGTAAGGATTCCCTTTCTATGAAACAAAAATATCCTGATGGGGGCGATGTGATGGCCCCTGGTACAGTGATCATTTCGGCTGCTGCCCATTGTACTGATATACAGAAGGTAGTGGAACCTGTATTGAAAAAGGACGGCGGTGCGCTCTATTATATCAATTTCTCTGGTGATAACTATCAGTTGGGTGGTTCGGCCTTTGCGCAGATATTAGGTAAAGTAGGAGCTACAGCGCCTACTGTGAAGGATGCCGCTGAGTTTAAAAAGGCTTTCAATGCCGTACAAGCGCTCATCAGCGAAGGTAAGATACAGGCAGGACATGATGTAGGAAGTGGGGGACTCATTACTACTCTCTTGGAGATGTGCTTTGCCGACAATGAGTTGGCTGCCGAGATTGACCTAACGGCTTTAGCGGAAGAGGATCTTCTCAAAGTGCTCTTTGCCGAGAATGTAGCCGTGGTACTTCAAGCGGATCAATCCATAGAGGACGATCTCAAGGCTCAAGGGGTTCGCTATGCTAAGATAGGAACAGTGACCCAAGGCGAGGAGCTTATCCTTACACATCAGGGACAAACCTATAGGTTCAATATAGCCGAGTGCCGCGATGTATGGTACTTGACCTCTTATCTGTTAGACAAACAACAAACAGCTAATGACAAGGCAACTGAGCGTTACCAAAACTACTCAGAACAGCCTTTGCAATATACTTTCCCTGCGCATTTTACAGGGGAAAAACCAGTGAGACCTCAGGGCAAGCGACCTGTGGCTGCTGTTATCCGTGAAAAGGGTAGCAACTCTGAACGCGAAATGGCCAATGCGCTCTATTTGGCAGGCTTTGATGTGAAGGACGTACATACAACCGACCTGACCTCTGGCCGTGAGACCCTCGAAGAGGTACAGTTTATAGGTGCCGTAGGGGGCTTCTCTAACTCCGATGTACTGGGTAGTGCCAAGGGTTGGGCTGGTGCCTTGCTCTATAACGAAAAGGCAAAGAAGGCGCTGGACAATTTCTTTGCGCGCCCCGACACGCTTTCTGTGGGGATTTGCAATGGCTGCCAGCTATTTATGGAATTGGAACTGATTAACCCCGAACATAGCGAGCACGGCAAAATGAAGCACAACGATAGCCATAAGCACGAAACGGGCTTTGTCTCAGTAACGATTCCTGAGAATAACTCGGTGATGCTTTCTACTTTGGCAGGTACTACCTTAGGGGTATGGATCTCCCATGGTGAGGGTAAGTTCTACCTACCTATGGAAGAAAAGGATTATAATATAGTGGGCAAATATACCTACGAGGGCTACCCTGCCAATCCGAATGGCTCTGACTATCAGGCGGCTATGCTCTGTGATAAGACAGGCCGACACTTGGTAACCATGCCGCATATAGAGCGCTCCGTATTTCCTTGGCAATGGCCTTATTATGTAGGGCTAAGAGGAGCGGTAACCCCATGGCTCGAAGCCTTTGTCAATGCTCGTAAGTGGATAGAAGCTCAGAAAGCGCAACAGCAATAGCCGATGGAACGGATATTAGTGGTATATTACTCCCAATCGGGTCAGCTCAAACAGATAGTGGATCACTTTGTGACTCCCTTCGTAGGGGCAGGTATATCGGTGGATTACTATGAGATAGAAATGGAAACACCCTTTCCCTTTCCTTGGAACAATGAGGCTTTCTTTGGGGCTTTCCCAGAGTCTTTCCTCCAAATTCCCCAGCCAATAAAACCTATACCTGCCGCTATAATGGAGCAACAGTATAGTCTTGTCGTCTTGGCTTATCAGGTGTGGTACCTTTCGCCCTCTATCCCGATAACCTCCTTCCTCAAGAGTGAGCAGGCTGCGCACTTGCTTAGTGGAAAGCCCGTGGTTACCCTCTCTGGTACGCGCAATATGTGGATCAAGGCCCAAGAGAAAATAGGACAGATGCTTCAAAAGTACAACGCACCTATAGTGGCCAATATCGCTCTGACGGATAGGCATCATAACCATATCAGCGTGCTGACCATCGTTCATTGGCTCTTTACAGGGAAAAAAGATAGGTATTTGGGTATTTTCCCCCTTCCTGGGGTATCAGACATAGATATTGCCAGCGCTACCCAATATGGAGAAATTGTATTAAAGCACAAGCAAATAGCAGATCACAGTCCTGCTTTACAAAAAGAGATAGTCGCTCAAGGAGGAGTGCAAGTAAAGCCCTTCCTGCTCTCGGCCGAGAAGAAAGCCAATCGTCTCTTTGGTATATGGGCAAGGCTCATTTACGGAAGTCCTCGCCGAAAGTTCCTTCTCAAGTGCTTTCATGTCTATCTATATTTTGCTATATGGATACTCATGCCTATTGTCTGGCTATTCTATTGGCTTACCTATCCGTTTTTCTATAAGAAAATCACCCGCCAGGTACTCAATGTTCAGCAGTCGGTAGTCAGCAGTCGGTAGTCAGCGGTCAGTAGTCAGCGGTCAGTAATCAGTAGTCAGTAGTCAACGGTTAGTAGTCAGTAGTCAGCGGTCAGCAGCTAATCACTAACCACTAATCACTAATCACTAATCACTAATCACTAATCACTAATCATTAACAATTGACAATTAACAATTAACAATTAAAAAAGATGTCTTTCATACAGACCATTAAGTCTTACAACCCTACTTTTTGGGTGGCAAATTTCTTACAAATCATCGAGCGTGGCGCATGGTTTGGTGTTTTTTCCCTCTTGGGTCTTTACTTAGTAGCCTCCACTGATGAGGGGGGATTAGGACTAAGCCATATACAGAAAGGAAACATATTGGCCAATGTAACAGCGATACAGTTCTTTCTACCGCTTTTCTTTGGGGTAATAGCCGACCGTATTGGTTACAAGCTCTCTCTTATAATAGCCTTTGTGATTATAGGGGTAGGCTATTACCTCATGGGTACTGTTGATAGCTATTGGGCAATCTATTTAGCGTTTTTGTTTGCTGCTATGGGAGGGAGCTTCTTCAAGCCTGTGGCCTCTGGAATTATCGCTCGCACTACCGATGAGAAGACGAGCACTATGGGTTTTGGTCTCTTTTATCTGATGGCCAACATAGGGGGCTTCTTTGGCCCTGCTTTTTCCTCTTACTTGCGTACCACTATGGGTTGGCGTATCATTTTCCTACAGGGGGCTGCGATGATCTTAGTCAATCTCTTAGTAGTTCTCTTTTTCTATAAAGAGAAAAAAGTTAATAGAGAATACAATGTCCCCATTCTTGACGAAATAAAGGGATCTTTCCACAATATCATCGAGGCGCTCAAGGATACCAAGCTTTCGGTACTTCTGATTCTGATGGTGGGTTATTGGTTGGTCTATAACCAGCTTTTTTATACCTTGCCCAACTTTATAGAGGACTGGGTGGATTCCTCCACTCAGAGTGCTTGGATCAATAAGTATATTCCTTTCTTAGGGACAACCCTTACCGAGAACGGACAAGTCAAGGCCGAATGGTTTGGTAATTTGGATTCGGTGATGATTATCATTTTCCAAGTGCTTATCTCTTATATAATTATGCGAATGAAGCAGGTCAGCGCCCTAATTCGTGGTACAGTGATTGCAACACTTGGGGTGGTGCTTACTTTTGTTTTTAACAATGTATGGTTTACCATTATAGGTACGGCAATTTTTGCCACTGGGGAGATGATGGCAGGTCCTACCCTCTATGCCTATGTAGCACAGATTACCCCTAAGGGAAAAGAAGCGCTCTATCAGGGTACCTTGTTTTTACCTGTGGCAGTGGCCAATTACCTCATAGGCTTTGTTACAGGCGACCTCTATCAGCTTTGGTCGGATAAGTATTCTCTCCTTCAGCGGGAACTTACCTCTCGCCAGATAACTCTTCCTGAGGGCTTGAGTAAGCGACAGTTCTTTGAACAAGCACAAGAAAAACTCCAAATGACCCATACTCAACTTACGGATTATCTCTGGAATACCTATCAGCCCAATAAGATGTGGTATATAACACTGGCCATGGGTGCCTTTACCGCTATCTCTGTTTTTATCTATAATAAAATCGTCTTGAAAAAACAGTAGTCAGCAGTCAGTGGTCAGTAGTCAGCAGTCAGTTACTAATCACTAACCACTAATTACTAACCACTAATTACTAACCACTAATCACTAACCACTAACCACTACCCCCTAAACCCTAAACATTAATTTTGATGACTGAACAAAAAAGATCTTATACACAAACTCTCAAATCATTTTCCTCTACCTTTTGGGTAGGGAATTTACTACAACTAACGGAGCGTTGGGCTTATTTTAGTATCTTTTCACTGCTTGCTCTCTATTTGGTAGCAGGTACTGATGAGGGGGGCTTAGGCCTTACCCATACCCAGAAGGGAAATATCATGGCGCATATTACCGCTATTCTGTATCTCTTACCATTGTTCTTTGGGGTAATTGCCGATAGGATTGGTTACAAACTCTCTTTGCTTATTTCTTGTGTCATCATGGGAGGGGGCTATTATCTGATGAGTGTTGCCAGTAGCTATTGGGATACCTATTTTGCTTTTCTCTTAGCTTCTGTGGGGTGTAGCTTTTTTCGTCCTGTAGTACAAGGGATCATAGCACGCCATACCGATGAGGGTAATAGCACCTTAGGGTTCGGTTTTTTCTATATGATGGGTAATATAGGAGGTCTATTAGGGCCTGCCATGTCGTCCTACCTGCGTACTACTATGGGGTGGAAGGTGATTTTTATACAGGCAGTGGTGGTAATTATCTTTAATCTTATTGTGATTCTCTTCTTCTATAAGGAACCCAAAGCGGAAAGAAAATACAATATCCCCTTACTAACCGAGATAAAAGGCTCTGTACAGAATATAGTTGGAGCCTTAAAAGATAAGAAACTAACAATACTGTTGCTTCTTATGGTAGGGTTTTGGACGGTTTTTAATCAATTATTCTATACTTTGCCCAATTTTATAGAAGATTGGGTGGATTCCTCTAAGCAAAGTGATTGGATCAATCGTAATATATCTTTTTTGGGAACTACTTTTACCGAAAACGGACGGATAAAAGCGGAATGGTTTGGCAATATAGACTGTATAATGATTATCCTAACCCAGATGTCTATCTCCTATTTCGTTATGAAAATGGATCAGGTCTCAGCCATGGTTCGTGGAACTATAGTGATGACCATAGGGGTTACCCTTACTTTTATGTTTAAGGAAGTTACTTTTACAGTATTGGGAACAGCTATTTTTGCCATAGGGGAAATAGCCGTAGGGCCTACCATTTCTGCCTTTATAGCAAAAATTACCCCTAAGGGAAAGGAAGCGCTCTACCAAGGAACCTATTTCTTACCTATAGCAGTGGGCAGCTATATTACAGGTTTTTTCTCAGGAAACTTATATGATAAGTGGTCAGATAAGCATTCTTTGCTTAAAATGGAATTGGACAAACGGGCGATCACCTTACCTGAAGGCCTCAACAAAAAGGAATTCTTTGAACAAGCCCAAGAAAAGTTACACCTCTCCGCTACGGAGCTTTCAGACCTATTATGGAACACATATCACCCTAATAAGTTTTGGTATATAATCTTCGCAATGGGTATACTTACCGCCTTTTTTATATACCTCTTTAACCGTTATCTAAAAAAGTCCACTAACCACTAATAACTAACCACTAATAACTAACCACTAATAACTAACCACTAATAACTAACCACTAACAACTAATCACTAACAACTAACCTACCCCCTAATGCCTAAATACCTCTTTTGGCTACTTTGGAGAGCTTGGTTTTATATATTGGTAACCACTCTTATAGTACTTCTATTGCCACTCTTGTTCCTGCTTACTGCACATAGGCAGTGGTATCGTGCCTTGTATTGGGTTATGCGACACCTATGGGCAACTCCTATCCTTTATGGCATGGGCTTTTTGCCCAAGATCAGAAGGGAATATAAGGTAGCTAATGACCATAATAGCTATATGCTCGTGGCCAATCATTGTAGTATGATGGATATTATGCTGATGTTCTATTGTAGTAAGAATCCTTTTGTATTTGTAGGGAAAAAGGAGTTAGCCGCTTTGCCTTTGTTTGGCTACTTCTATAGGCGAGTGGCTATACTAGTGGATAGGAAAAGCCCACAGAGTAGAAAGCAGGTATATGTGCAGGCTAAGGAGCGTATAGCTGATAAGCTGAGCATTTGCATTTTTCCCGAAGGGGGTGTTCCCGATGATGAGTCGATTGTCTTGGATAGTTTTAAGGACGGGGCTTTCCGCATCGCTATTGAGTGCCAAATTCCTATAGTACCTATGGTTTTCTATGATGCTAAAAAGCGTTTCCCTTTTCGTTGCTTTGCAGGTAGTATGGGTGTTATGCGGGTAGATGTATTAGCCCCTATCTACACTCAGGGCAAAACCCTTGAGGACAAAGAAGCACTACGCGAAGAGGTACGTACCCTCATATTAGAACGTCTAACAAATAATACTCATTAGCCAATCAGCTTACTGTCTCATTGACAATCATTTTAGTGGCTAGGATATGCTTGCACAGACCGCGATTTGTCTGGTGATTGGTATACCAATTGCAGGTACATTGGGCATGGTCGCCATCTATGATGACCGTATGGGTAACACCTCCTGTACCTTTTACATGGGCTTTGACAAAATCATCGTGCTGTTCTATGATCTGTACCTCGTTGTTCTTAGTGAGTTTCTTAGCATTTTCCAAACGTGGATTGAGGCTTGCTAAGCGCTCTGGCTTGAAAGGCAGGCGACGGTAGAAATAATTCCTATCCAAAAGATTATAGCCTAATAGCCCAATGCTAGATAAGGAGGCTTGCAGCGTATTCATGGTTCCCAAATTAATATCGTTCTCAATAGAAACCATAGTAGGGGAGAATACCTCATTGGTTTTGAAGAAGTTGTTGATACCTACCAGCCACTCCATAGGTACATCCTCTATCATATTTTCTAAATAGCGCCCATCTCCTGAAAAACCGCGATATACATTGTCTGAGAGCAAAAATAGCATCTCTACCCCCTTGAAGTTGAGCACAAAAGCTACTGTTTGCTCACTGGGATTGCGGTAGATAAAAAGGCTATCGGCAAGCAGTAGTAAGCCCTGCAAGAGGTTCAGGCGGTGTGCACCTCCTATTTTGATAGCTCCAGCAGTAGGGGTAGGGGCAAAGGCATAGCTGACACCCCGCTTGACTAAGTAATAATCAGTCTTTACCGCTTGTTTGGGCAAGGAGCGGAAGAGCTGTATAGCCTCGGCCTTATTCAGGCGATAGGCTAGTTCCATTTCTGAAAGATACACCTGTACATTGCCCAATCCTTTAATCCATCGGTTGGGAAGGGTTACTTTCTTTTCGACTGTTTTATGCTTGTCAGTGATAAAGTGGGTTTGTTTTTGTCCCACGCCCAAGATCATTTGCTCTGAGGCGGTTACGGCATTGAAAGCACGTACAGTAGCATCATTGAAGTCAATATTGGTACAGCCACTTTTGAGAAACTCCCCATCGAGTACCTCATTATGGAGCGATACGCGTGCATATACACTATTGCAGGAGGAAAAAGCCTCAAAAAGCAGCTGTTGGTTCCCTACTGATATGATAGGGTCGCGCAGCTTGGCCAACACCCCTGGGGCAATAGCGAATTGAGAGGCTACTGTTTTGGCCAGTGTAGCTAGGCACTTAGCCACTACAAAGGGTTGGGTGATATGCCCCCAAAAAAAGCAAGGCACCGCATTGTCTTCTTTCAGTTCCGAACAGTGAGAAAAGATAAAATTCTTTTGGTGTGCCGTCCCCTCTTCTATCACAGAGGCAAACGGATAAGCGTATTGAAAATCATTCATTTTTAATCGTTAGTTGTTAGTCATTAATCGTTAGTCATTAGTCATTAGTCATTAGTCATTAGTCATTAGTCATTGGTCATTAGTCATTAGTCATTAGTCATTAATCATTAGTCATTAGTCATTGGTCATTAGTCACTGGTCATTGGTCATTATCTCATTAAAGGAAGTGCCATCTAAGTAGCCTTTTATTCCATCTCTTTCAAAGCGGTAGAAAGAAGCGCTTACTTGCTCTAAATGGTCATAGATAGGGTCTTTTTGGGGAGGATAGAAACCCTTTTTACCCTCTTTTTCTATATAGAAGAAAGGCTGATGGTTAAAAGTAGCATGGTAGTATATCGCATCATAAGCCATAGGGAGTAGCTCACGGCCTGTAATTTTTTCATCTTTCCCTTCAGTGAAGTGGTACATATAAAGGCCTTTACAGCCATTTTTCTCAACAGAAAGATAGACTTGAACTGTGTTGTCATTCCCTTTGATAGCTTCTAATTTTTGTACCTCCTCATCGGGGGAGCGGTCAGTAAGCAGGTGCTTATAAGCTCCAAAAGTTCTTTCAAGGCTATAGCCTGTATCCTTATACTTTATAAGAGAATAGTCCCAGCTTCCTGTACCACACATGGGGATACTTGTATTGGGGAATTCTTTTACCACTTGACTAAAGACATTGTAATAATTAACCCCATGTTCGTTAAGCACTTCCACCCCTTTGTCATAGAAGTGAGCCGCTTTTACAGTCCCTACGTTCATTTTTTGATAATACCCGTTATAGATGTCTATATCCTTGCCATCTTCAGCTATAATGATATAGCCATTTGTAGATATATAAGGGTAGGACTTAGGGAGTAACTTTTGTCCAAAGTGATTGATAAGATTGCACCTGCCTCCCTCACAGACCCTCAGAAAGGAATTGATGGGATTATTGTCTAAGTCAATGCAATAATTGACCTCCGTAGCGACCGCTTCCAAACGGCCATAATAGGGAAAAGTGAGGGTTTGCTCCTCAAGTGGAATAAAGCTATAGATAGGCGGATCTCTATCCACATCAGGGTTTTCTATCAGAGGACAATAGAAATAGGCTCTTTTGCCAGCGCCAAAGTCCATGGTAAGTACGCCAAAGTCATAGAGGTAGTGTTCACGCTTTATATTTATAGTGGGATAGCTTAGGAAAGATTTTGTGTCTTGAGCCGTTGGTATTTGATAGCTAAAGGCTTCTTTTCCCTTACCTTCTCTTAGCGCTTGCCAAGCAATGGTAGAGGGGGTTAAGAAGCGGATAATATCCGTAAGATCTGATTTGTTGGTTTTGACAGTCCATACTTTCCCTTGAAAATCACTATATAAGGTAGGGCGAATAGCTTTGGTATAGATAAGAATTTTGTTCTTTGAAATTGTTTTTAAGGAGAGAGGTTTGTTTTGTGATTTCCAAAAAGCACTATAGGTCTTATAAGGTCGGTTAAAAGCATGGTGTTCTGTATAGGTTTTTTCAGTCCTAAATGCCAACTCATACGCAATAAAAGCCTTTCCTTGCTGCTTGTAGAAGGAGGTTTTTCCATCGGTAGTGTCCAAGGCAATCACATTTATTTGCTCGGAGGGGAGGATATATTCTCCAGGCAGTAAGGGGGCTATATAGGACAAGAGAAAAGAGAGTACAAGCATGATTTAGTTTTGAGTGTTGATTTTTTGGTTTAAAGTGCAAATATAGAATATAATTGGCAAAATAGCAAATTAGTAAACAAATAAATTAACTTATTGAATTATTAACATCAAAAGATAGACATAAGAAAATCAATAAGTTAATATGTTTGACAAAAATATTTTTGTGTTGGATATAAAAAAAAGGAGTATTTTGTTTGTTTTATCCAAGAAAAAACGTACTTTTGTGGCATAAATACGTATTTTTATCTCCTAAATAGGTTTTGTGGATTTTTGGATAAGTTATAAAAACACTAATAATAAACAAATATTTATCAATAACCTATTTAAAAAGCACTACCAAAGCATTTTTTAATTGTTAAACAACTGGAATATGAACAACAAAAAAGGATTACTATTGATTTTAGTCTTCTTCCCTTTATGGCTTTTAGGCCAAGAGATGAAAATAAAAGGGAATGTCAAGGACGATGAAGGCTCAGGTATGTTGGGCGTTTCTGTGGTAGTCAAAGGGACTACCAAGGGAGTGGCCACGGATAATGACGGTAACTTTGAACTAAAAGTGAACCGAAATGATGTGCTTGTGTTCTCAAGTGTGGGTTATACAACACAGGAGGTGAAAGTAGGGAAAAACACCCATCTGAAAGTGGTGATGTTCCCCGATGTAGAGGAACTGGTAGGATTTGAGAAAGTAGCTGTAGCCTATGGTACAGCCGATAAGAAATCCTTTACAGGTTCTATGGCTACCGTGAAAGCCGAAGAGATACAAAACAAACAAACTACCGACGTGGCCAAGGCGCTCGAAGGGAGTGTCTCTGGGGTGCAGATCTCTACTTCTACAGGACAACCTGGGGAGAGTAGTAGTATCCGTATCCGCGGGATTGGTTCTATCAATGCCAACAGTAACCCTCTCATTATTGTAGATGGGGTGCCTTTCGCAGGGAGCTTGAGTGCTATTAACAACAACGATATTGAGTCGGTCAATGTGCTCAAGGATGCGGCTTCTTCTGCTCTATATGGGGCACGTGGTGCCAATGGAGTGGTGATCATCACGACCAAATCAGGAGCACGAGGCAAGCTCTCCATACAAGTGGATACACGTGTAGGGTTCAACTATCGCGGTATTCCTGAGTATGACATCATCAAGTCTCCTGCCGAATATTACCAGACCCTCTGGAATGCGCTCTATAACCAAAGCTATTTCCAAGCTAGAGGGGGAGGAGATGCGGCTGCTGCGGCTGCTTTTGCCTCTAAAAACCTTATTCCTAATGTGGGAAGGGGCTACAATATTTATGATGTGCCAGATAACCAACTAGTGGGAGCCGACGGAAAGCTCAACCCACAGGCTACACTGCGCTACAAGGATGCTGATTTTAACAACTGGGAAAAAGCCTTGTTCAACACTCGCGTACGTAAGGAACATAACCTAAGCCTAACCAAAGGAACAGAGTTCAATAGTTTCTATTTCTCCCTTGGTTATTTAGGTGATGAGGGCTACAATATGAACTCTTATTTTAATCGATATACCATGCGCTTTTCTTACAAAGGAGAAATAGCTCCATGGCTCAAGGTTAATACCTCTTCCATGCTCTCTCATACGCAACAACAAGGGACTGAGAAACAAAACTCTTATTCCAATCCTTTCTCTTGGACACGTAATATAGCTCCTATCTATCCTGTATATAAGCATGATGCCAATGGCAATCCTACAGGAGAGTATGACTTTGGGGAATCACGTAAGTATAACGAAAATACCAACCCTGTGGCTACCCAGAATGAAGATATTGACCTGTATAAGGACTACTATTTCAACCAAGCACTTTCCTTGGATATGAGTATTGTGGAGGGATTGAAGTTCTCCACTACAGGGAATTTCTATGGGGATTTCTATAATTCCAACGAATATACAACTCCTATAGGAGGTGCAGGAAAGACTTATAACGGGTCTTCTACTAAGTATAGCTCTAATGATATAGTGATGACCTTCAACCAACTCCTAAGGTATAACAAGGATTGGACTGATTATGCTCTAGAAGCTCTCTTAGGACACGAAACCTATAAAAAACGCTTGGGTACTATGGCAGGAACCAAGAATAATTTCGTGGATCCGAGCAATTCCGCCTTTGACAATGCAGCAGTGACCACAGCTCTTTCGTCCTATGATCGTACTTATGCTGTGGAAGGCTACTTTGGCCAGCTCAACGGAAACTACAAACAGAAGTATTTCCTCTCTGCCAGTTTACGTCGCGATGCTTCTTCCGTATTTGCACCTGAAAATCGCTGGGGTACGTTCTGGTCAGTAGGTGGCTCATGGCTCTTGAGCAATGAGAAATTCTTGGAAAAGGTAAGCTTTATCAATAGCTTGAAACTCAAAGCCAGCTATGGGGTACAGGGTAATGACTATATTTATTTGCCTGGAACCAGTACTCGTTCTTATACTCCTTATATGTCCTTGTACAGTGTGAGTTCTGATGGTAAAAATCCGGGGCTTAAGGCGCTTTACAAAGGTAATAGAAATATGGTGGTGCTTCAAAAAGTATGATACAACTTTAGATATACCCATAATTGATATAAAAGAAAGCTAAAGCAAAGGCCTTTAGATGATTTATTTGTTTCT
>NZ_ALNN01000017.1:0-8829 GCF_000293175.1 Capnocytophaga sp. CM59 | reverse complement strand
ATCTTTTCAAATAGCTGCAAAGGTAGATAAAATAAGGGATTGAAGAACTTTCGAGCAACATTTTTGTCCATTAAGCCAAAAATCATATATAAGTTTGTTTTTATAAACTAATATACTTAAAACATGATTAAAAAAGCTTTTTATATCTTTTATAGCTGATTTGAACAAAAAAAGAGAGCAGTCCCCAAGACTGCTCTCCAAAAAGGATTAAAATGTATTTCTACCTATTAGGGCCTGTTCTCTGCAAAAATGAGTCGGTGCATCATAGAGTCTCCATTGGTTTTCGCTCTAGCTTTGTCATAATTAGCTTGATTAAGTCCTTTGTACTCCAAAGGATAGTTCACTCTTTCAGGGACTCCTGTATTGCCTTCATACATAGATTCAAATTTGTAACTATTGTTACTGATATCTGTAGCAGATCCATCTTCATCAAGGAGGTAATTTGTTTTTACTCTTTCTCCTACTTTGATTAAGAATTTAGGATAACCTGTACGGCGATACTCTGTCCATCCTTCGTTAGGATTCATATACAGAGCTACATACTTTTGAGTCATTACAGTTTCTGCAGTAGCGGCAGGGAGACTATTGATGAAGGCTGTAGCTTTTGCTGTGTCTACATTCCATTTGTCCATAGACGCCTTTACACCAGCTTTGTACCAGTTATTGTCCCAACCTCTAATCTCAGAAAGGATGAAGCATACTTCAGAATAATCCATAATGACTTCTTTATAATCAGCCTTGAGTATGGTTGAACTGAAAATAGAAATTTTAGTTCCTCCACCGAATTGGCTTTCAGTGGTACCTTCAGCCATACCATAAGGCATTCCCTTATATTGGGTTGTATCTATAGTGGTTGGTTCATCATACGCTCCTTTAAGAGCATCTTGTTTTCCAGTTCCCACAGGGGCAAAATATTTCTGTACACGAGGGTCTACTCCAAAAGATAAACCTCTATCTTGGGCATGCTTATTGGTTCCTATAAGGAATTTTACAAACGTATTAGAAGGCACATAGTCCATACGTTGGTCTATAAAATAATCATTATAGATAGGTGCACAATAATCATAGTTATCTTCGAAAAGGAGGGTCACATTCTCTCCTTCTCTGAGAAGTTCATTTTCATTACTACTTGCGTAATGATTAATTACCGCCTCTGCAGCTGCCTTAAGTTCTGCATCACTAACGTTTTTAACATGGTTAGCAATACGTAAGCGCAAAGAGTTAGTAAAACGTTTTAGCTTACCTATAGAACCGAAGATGAAATCACCTTGAGAGAAGACTTCGTCATCTTCGTTTAGGGTGCTAAGATCATTACTTACTTCACCTAATTCTTTAAGGATATCTAAGTAGATATCTTTTTCATCAGCATATTCAGGAGTAATATATTTATCCAATTGTAGGGCTTGGAATTTTTGATTTTCTCTACTTCCATAGGAATAGTAAGGAACATCTCCAAAGGTCTCTGTCAATATACTAAAGTAGTAGGCCATCATAGTACGTGCAGCACATATTTGACCTAAATTACTTCCAAAGATAGCTGCTTCCCCTTTAGTTTCAGGGTCAGTATTGAGTTTTATAATCTTATTGAGAACCTCAGCACGCTTGTAGATTTGTTTCCAAAGATTATTTCCAGCTCCTTCTTTATACTGGTAACGACTTTCTTTGGTATAGGTAGTCTCTGAAGTATATTGCATCCAAGTACGCATCAAAGAAGCAGAGTTCTCATTTTTGCGTAGATTGTATAAGAATCCAAAGGAAGCATTGCCAAATAGAGCAGAGGTAAGGTATTCCTCAGGTTGGTTAGGGTTCTTATTAATCTCTTCAAAATCTTTTTCGCAACTACTAAAAAGCAGTCCGACAGACAATAAGGATATTATGATTCGTTTCATATTCTCTGTAATCTGTTTATTAATTGTTAATTTTATAATTTTAAGCCTACTGCGAGACTAAAGCTTCTAGTAGTTGGCAAGGAAGAGTTACCCATACCATAGTTGTAAGCAGCTGTTTCTGGATCCATACCATCCCAAGCCAAAGCTCCAGTCCATAGGTTATATCCTGAAAGGGTAAAGTTCAAGCCTTTGATATGCTTGGTTTCAGGTAGTGGCACATCATAAGAAAGGGATACACTACGTAATTTTAAATAGGTAGCATCAAATACACTTTGTTCATCCAAATCAAACATGAATGTAGTACCATATTCTTTTGGACTGATAGCTATGTCATTAGGTTTTCCTGCTTTAGGACCTGATTTGAATACCCCTGGTAGGACGATCCCTTTTTGACCTTCAGGACCATTGGGATCTTTCTCACGCATACCATTAGCAATTGTTTCACGAGCAGTACCTGCGATCATACCCAACATATAAGCACCTGCAAAATAGCTACCTCCATGTTGGTAGTCAAAAGTGAAGGAAAGGCTAAAGTTGCCATAAGTAAGGGTGTTGGTAAGTCCTGTAGTAAAGTCAGGGTTGATGTTTCCTAATGATTTTTGGTTAGAGCGAACATAGTGTCCTCTTTCATCTACCAAACGATTTCCTTGGTCATCATATTCGTATCCAGCCCCATAGATTTCTCCAAAAGGACGTCCTTCTATTGCATAAAGGTTTACAGTACCATAGTAGTCTCCTGTTACTCTATAACGTCCTAGACCTGGGTATAACTTGGTTAGCTTATTGATATTTTTTGAAAAGTTCCAATCAATATACCAACCGAACTTATCTGTTTGTACAGGAGTGGCAGAAAGGGTGATTTCAAAACCTTTGTTAGACATTTCTCCACTGTTAATGTTTTTGTAAGTATATCCATTTGCTGCATCTACAGGAAGAGAAAGGATAAGGTCTTTGGAGAGAATGTCATATACAGAGAATCCTAAAGAAAGACGGCTGTTAAAGAACTGAAGGTCGATACCTGCTTCTTTAGTTTCCTTGATTTCAGGAAGTAAGTCAGGATTGTTTTGTGTGTCAGGCACTCCATAGTTTGGTGTTCCATGGAAGAGATTATTTATCACAGGGTAAGTCTTAAGTACATAAGCAGAAGCATCATTACCTACTTGAGCTAAACCTGCACGGATTTTACCATAAGAGAACCATGAAGGAAGATTCTTGAAGGAATTAGAAAATACATAAGAAGCCGTTACAGAAGGGTAGAAAATAGGTTTAGATACAGTAGAGAACCAGTCTTGACGTCCTGTAACCTCTACGAATAAAGTGCTCTTATAACCTAAAGAAGCCATTCCGAAAACACTATTAGTACGAGTCCATGAAGCATAAGTAGTAGCTGTTGGTTTCTGTAAGCTGTTTTCGATAGAATAGTAATTAGGTACGATCAAGCCTCCTTGTGTAGCAGCACCTGTTTTATCATATCTGTTTTCTGAACGAGCAGCTCCAATGAATCCTGTCAAGGAAAAATTCTCTCCTAAGTTAGGTGTATAGTGCAAACGAGTTTCGTAGTTAAATCCTGAATTGATATAAGTATATTTGTTATAGTCAGGTGTGTTCTGATAAGTACCTTTAGCTGTTCTTCCTTCTGTTTTAAGAGCATAGATATCTCCATAGATCTTACCTACCCAAAAGAAATTATCTGTGAAGTTGTAGGTGAAACCAATGTTACCAAATATACGATGGTTTTTATCATCAGAGGTAACCTCATTAAGAAGCCAATAGACGTTATTGCTAAAACGAGCAGATGGATCATTCCAAGCATTTCTGTTCCAAGTACGTTGAGGATTATTAATATCTTCTGATTTGTAGAATCTTTCAAGATTTCTATAATCTAACTGACGTTGTGTATATCCATATAAGAGGATAGGAAGCCTGCCATTGGAATAAGCGTCTGCATAAGTATAACCAGGGTTATGGCGGGTAGTGATAGAATAGTTAAAACCTCCTTCTGCTTTGAGCTTGCTTGATAGGTCGGAAGTAAAGCTAAAAGCCACGTTTGATTTCTCCATTTTGGTAGTAGGTACAATTCCTGTTGTTTCACTATTTCCTACAGAGAAGCGTAGGTTGGTACCTGAAAGAGAACGTGTAATAGAAATAGAGTTGTTAGTAGTAACCCCTGTACGGAAGAATTTGTCTACGTCATTCTTAGGAGCTTGCCAAGGAACAGGTTTTAGATAGTGGTCAGCAAGGAATCTTTTATCAAAAGCATACCAAGGTAGGTAAGGAGTACCATCATATTTAGGACCCCAGCTTTCATCAGGACCATAATCTGCTATATTGTATTCACGTCCTTCTATTGTTTGCTTAGTGAAACTTTGAGAAGATCCACCACCATACTCATTTTGTAATTTAGGTGCTATATAAGCATTTTCAAATGTTACAGAAGAGTTGACATCAATATTGGTCTTTCCTCCCTTACCTGATTTGGTAGTATAGAGGATAACCCCATTACCACCACGGCTACCATAGAGAGCGGTAGCAGCACCACCGGTAAGTACTGTTACGGACTCTATGTCATCTTTGTTAATTTCAGATGCAGAGTTTCCATAACCATCTCCCATTTCAGCCATAGGCACCCCATCGATAACGATCAGCGGCTGGCTACTTCCTGTTACAGAACCTGTACCACGGAGGGTCATCTTAGTCTGTCCCATACCACTTCCTGCGGCGGCAAGTCCTGCGGTTTTTCCTTTGAGGTTGTCACCTCCCTCAAGGGTAGTTTCGGAGTACCCTGTAGCATTGGCATCACGCTCTATACCAAGAGCTCCTACTGTTTTAGCATCTTCGGAATTGAGGGGAAGTACTACATCAATAGTAGTTTCTAATCCCACTTTCCTTTGAACGTTTTGATACCCCTGAGCGGCGAATTGTAGGGTTTCCTCGGCCTGAGCCTCAATAGAATACCCTCCTTCGGGGGAGGTAGTGGTTGCGCGACTGGTACCCACTACGATCACAGTAGCACCCGCCACAGGTTTCCCTTTACTGTCTTTTACACTACCCTTTACGGTTTGTTGTGCAAAAGCCATTGTCGTAAAGACAAGGGAACACAATAAGAATAATTTTTTTAAGTTCATATCTCTTTATGAATTTTAATTAGCGCCCCAAAGGTACGTCTTTTTTCTGGATTAACAAGGAAAAACGATGTGTTTTTTCGCTTGTTTTGCGTTAAATTTGCCTTTTTGCTCCTAGGACGCGTAAAATCAAGTCTTTTTGCTTTTTAGTGGAAATAAGGAGGTTTTTCTCTTGTTTTAAAGAGAGATAGAAATAATATCAATAGTAGAAAATATTGTATAGTCCAATTCGTTAAGACGCAATAAATTGCACCTCTACAGAAGACTATGCTCACCAAGAATTGTCTTAGCTAGCGTCTGTGTAGAGGCGCAATTTATTGCGTTTTAAAAAATCAGTAATAGTGTTTTCTAAATAAATTTTTATAGTATCAAAGAGGCTAACTTCTTAGGGTCATTTCTATTGTCCCAAAAAGAAAGTATTTCAACCTTATCTGTTATACGATAGATAATAGAGAAATGCCTAAGGACTAATAGGCGTCTTATTTTTGTATAAGGAGAACTCAGATAATGCTCCTGTCCTATGAAAGGATTATACATGAGTAAGTCTTCACTTTTCTCTACTTCTTCCATAATCTTCATAGAATAAGAATTAGAACCATTATGCTCTACCCAATAAGATAAGATATCATAATATTGTATTTCCGCTTGGGGTGTCCATTCTAATTCCCACATAGTATCTCACGAGCTTTTTTCCTGACTTCAGTATGAGGTGTTAATAATCCTTTGTCAGCTTGTTCTATACCCTTTTTTATAGACTCAGCTTGGGCTTCTGTAAAACAAGTCTCTTCCTGCTTAGGGAATATTTGTTTTTCATCATACCAATTTTCAACAGAGGAGGCTTGGGTGTTGGGAGGTGCTACTAATGTATCCATAATATAGTTGTTTTAGCACACAAAGTTACAATATTAATTACAGATAACCAATGCCTATTGACAAATAATTAACCCTTGTTGAAAACTCGGTTAATAACTTATCCTATTGGGGGAAAAAGCCCTCTTTTTTCTCCTTAACTTTGTCATACCACAAAAAAAGATATGTATATGATTTATTACGCTGACCTACAAATAGTTCTACAAGAGGTGCCTGGACAAATCAGCTTATGTGTGAGTGTAACTGGCTGTCCGCTGCGCTGCAAGGGATGTCATTCTCCCTTTCTGTGGAAAAAGGGTACAGGGACTCCGCTGACCGATGAGGTGTTTATCACTACCCTTGAGCGCTATAAGGATATGATCTCCTGTGTGCTCTTTATGGGGGGCGAATGGGAAGAGGCAGCACTTATCCACAAACTACAAATTGCCCGTGCCTATGGGCTGCATACCTGCCTCTATACAGGACTTACAGAAGAGAAAGTACCTACAGCTATCAAACAGGAACTTACTTGGCTTAAGGCAGGCCCCTGGATAGAGTCCTTAGGAGGCCTATCAGAAGCTACTACCAACCAGCGCTTTATAGAGGTAAGCACTGGGAGAATACTCAATGAAATGTTTCATCATCAGTAGTCAGAGGACAGAAGACAGTAGTCAGAGGACAGAAGACAGTAGTCAGAAGACAGAAGACAGTAGTCAGTCTGACAACTAACAACTAACAACTAACCACTAACAACTAACCACTAACAACTAACCACTGACAACTAACCACTAATAACTTATAAATCAGATCCCTATGATTCGACTTACACAAAATCAAATCCAGCAGAAAATTGAGTTTATAAATCAATATCTGCATGCGGAAAATGCCGCTACCGCTTCTCAGGTAGATGCTAATGCCAATGTAACAAGCAAGAACATCGCTACCATGGAGGCGGAAATCAACAAGGATATCAATATCCAAATCAACCGCGAACTGGTACGCCGCAAGATAGCGGAGCTTTTCGGGGAAGAACTCGCTGGGGAATACATTCGCCAGATAGAGGCGCACGAGATCTATGTGCATGATGAGACTTCTCTGAAGCCTTATTGCGTGTCTATCAGTATGTATCCTTTCCTCTTGGACGGGCTGATAAAGCTCGGAGGGGAGAGCCGTGCCCCTAAGCACTTGGAGAGCTTCTGTGGGGAGTTTGTCAATCTGGTCTTTGCCATTAGCTCCCAGTTTGCAGGGGCTTTGGCTACAGTGGAGTTTTTGCTCTATTTTGACCACTTTGCCACCAAGGACTATGGAGAGGATTATTTGGAAACACACCCCAAGGTGATAGAGAACCACCTCCAGCATGTAGTCTATGCCATTAACCAGCCTGCGGCAGCCCGTGGCTATCAGTCGGTTTTTTGGAATATCTCCCTCTATGATGAGCCTTACTTTGACAGCATGTTTGGTGAGTTTGTTTTCCCTGATATGAGCCGCCCTAGCTATGATAGGCTCTTCAAGTTGCAACACTTTTTCCTCAAGTGGTTCAATGCCGAACGCCTTAAGGCGATCCTCACTTTCCCTGTGGTAACAGCGGCTATGCTTACGGCTAAGGGCAAGCCTGTGGATCAAGATTTTGCCAATATGTGCGCTGGGGAACTCAGCGAAGGGAACTCCTTCTTTGTCTATCAGTCCGAGAGTGCCGATAGCCTCGCTTCCTGCTGCCGCTTGCGCAACGAGATTTCCGACCATACCTTTAGTTATTCCTTAGGGGCAGGGGGCGTGGCCACGGGGTCTATCAATGTGATTACACTAAACATGAACCGCCTCATTCAGCAAAAGCGCAACCTTGCTGAGGAGGTACGTAAAATACATAAGTACCAAGTGGCGTTTCGCAAACTTATAGAGGAGTACAAAAATGCAGGACTGCTACCGGTCTATGATGCGGGCTTTATCTCCCTTGACAAGCAGTTCTTGACAATTGGTATTAATGGTATGGTAGAGGCCGCCGAATACTTGGATATTGCCCCTACCAACAATGAGCAGTATAAGGAGTTTGTACGCCACCACCTCAAGATTATCTATGATGAAAACCGCAAGGCACGTGAGATATATGGTTATATGTTCAATACCGAGTTTGTCCCTGCGGAAAACTTAGGGGTGAAGAACGCCCTTTGGGACAAGAAATCAGGCTTGTTCTCTCCACGTGAGTGTTATAATTCCTATTTCTATGCAGTGGAAGACGACCATATAAATGTCTTGGACAAGATTATCCTCCATGGCAAGGAGTTTATCGAGTACTTAGACGGGGGGTCTGCTCTGCACCTCAATTTGGAAGAGACACCCAACAAAGAGGGCTTCCTCAAGCTGCTCAATGCAACGGCTCTAGCGGGTTGTAACTATTTCTGTTTCAACATTCGTATTACAATCTGTAATGAATGCAACCATATAGATAAGCGTACACTCTTTGAGTGCCCAGAGTGCCACAGCGAGAATGTGGATCACGCCACTCGTGTGATTGGCTACCTCAAGCGTGTATCTTGCTTTAGCACCGCAAGGCAGAAGGAACACAAGCTCAGACACTACCACCTTTCTACAAGTAAAAGGTAAAAAGTAAAAAATAATGACAAGTGACTAATGACTGATCCTATTGTGGAATTAGTCATTAGTCACTTGTCATTAGTCACTAATGCGAATCAATAGTTAAAAATATCTGTATAATCTTATCCGTAGAGACGCAATTTATTGCGTCTTAAAAAGTTAGTAAATAATTTAAGTTTCGCAAGTTGTTTTTAGGTTGCTATTGAAATTGCAAGTAACTGATAAACAATTATTTGTAAAAACCTCCCCCCACCCCCCCTCCAAAGGGGGAGCTTTAAGGGCGTTGAAATGGTCTAATTTGTTTATTAAATTAGAAAATTTCCCTTTTATAACTTATTGAACCTCTATCACTTACTAACTCCCCCCTTGAGGGGGGG